>CBDUUF010000205.1:0-4030 GCA_965370375.1 uncultured Desulfuromonadaceae bacterium | reverse complement strand
GTGGTAACCTATGGCAAAAGATTTTCTTCAGAGTCCAGAATGGGTTGAGCAACTTTATCTCGACTGGCAGGCCGACCCGGCCAGTGTTTCTGTTCAGTGGCAATCGTATTTTGCCGGTTTTAACCTCGGCGCCGTGGCTGTTGCAGCCGATGGTGATGCCGGGCTGAAACCTTACTCGGTTCAGTCGTTGATTTATCGCTACCGCGACATGGGCCATGTTATGGCCTGTATCGACCCGTTAACTCCCTGCATGACTGATCACCCGCAACTCTCTCTGGCTGAATTCGACCTCGAAGAGGCCGATCTTGACCGGACCTTCCGCAGCAACCGGTTTATTCGCGAGACTGCAACTCTGCGTGAAATCATTAAGGTGATGCGCGATACCTACTGTCGTTCGATCGGGGCTGAATTTATGCATATTCAGGATCCTGAGGAGCGTAAATGGTTGAAGGACCGGATGGAGTTGTGTAGCAACCGGCCACAACTGACCCGGGAAGAGCGTCTGGAAATTTATCGCGAGCTGCTCGAGGCGACCCGCTTTGAATCATTTTTACACCGTAAATTTCCCGGACAGAAGCGGTTTTCGCTTGAAGGTGGCGAGACTATCATTGCCGCGTTGCATGCCCTGATTAAAAAGGCCGGCGCCGCGGGTGTGCGTGATCTGGTGTTCGGCATGGCTCACCGGGGACGGCTCAATGTTCTGGCTAATATATGTCGCAAGCCGCTGGAAAATATGTTCGCGGAGTTTCGCGACAACATGGAGTTCGGGTTCGTCGGCGACGGTGACGTGAAATACCATAAAGGTTTCTCCACCGATGTGCCCCTGGCTGACAATCGGTCGATTCACTTGACTATGGCACCAAATCCGAGTCATCTCGAAGCGGTCGATCCGGTGGTCGAAGGGAAAGCCCGCGCCAGGCAGGATGATTACGGCAAGGCGGGTGCATCGCAGGTTCTGCCGGTATTGTTGCATGGCGATGCGGCCTTTGCTGGCCAGGGGATGGTCGCCGAAATCTTCAACCTCTCGCAACTCGAAGGTTACCGGACCGGCGGCACCCTGCACCTGATCGTTAATAACCAGATCGGTTTCACTACTTTGTCGGCTGATGCCCGCTCGACCCAATATGCGACAGATGTCGCCAAGATGTTGATGGTACCGATCTTCCATGTCAATGGTGAGGATCCGGAAGCCGTGGTCTGGGCTTCCACTCTCGCGTTTGAGTATCGGCAGAAGTTCGGCAAGGATGCGGTCATGGAGATGATCTGTTTCCGCAAATACGGGCATAATGAAGGGGACGAGCCGAACTTCACCCAGCCGTTGATGTATGAACGGATTCGCCAGCGCCCACCGGTCTCTGACCTTTATCGTGATCACTTGATTGCCGAAGCGGTCGCCTCGGCTGAAGAACTTGAGGCGATCGACCAGACAGTGGTCGCGCGGCTCAATCAGGCCTTTGACGGTCAGCCGGAAGCGGCACCGGATCTCGGCTTTCAAGGTAAATGGGCCAATATGCTGCGTGAGTATTCCGCAGTCGATCCGGCGACTACGGTCGATCGGCAGAAGTTGGTCGCCCTCGGACAAAAGCTGGGTAAGCTGCCGGAAACATTTACCCCGCATCCGAAAATTGCCAAACTGATTGCCGGACGAGTCACGGCGTTTGTCGATGACCAACCGCTTGATTGGGGTAATGCCGAAACCCTCTGCTATGCAACGCTGCTTGACGAAGGTTATTCGGTGCGGATTTCCGGGCAGGATTCGCGGCGTGGCACCTTCAACCATCGCCATGCCGTCTTGCATGATCTGCAGACCGCGGCGATGCATGTGCCGCTGGCGACATTGCGCACCCGCCCGCACCAGTTTCAGGTTTATGACAGCATGCTGTCCGAGGTTGCCGTGCTCGGCTTCGAGTACGGTTATTCCCTCGAAACGCCGGACGGGCTGGTGATCTGGGAAGCGCAATTCGGCGATTTTGCCAACGGCGCACAGGTGATTATCGATCAGTTTATTGCCGGCAGTTCCTCGAAGTGGGATCGCAGCAGCGGCCTGGTGATGTTTCTGCCGCATGGTTACGAGGGGCAGGGGGCCGAACATTCCAGCGCCCGGATCGAGCGGTATCTGCAACTCTGCGCCGATAACAACATGTTTGCGGTGAACCCTTCGACCCCGGCGCAGCTATTTCATCTTTTACGCCGTCAGGTCAAGCTGCCGTTCAGGCGACCATTGATCGTCTTCACGCCGAAGAGCCTGTTGGGTCATCCGAAGTGCCGTTCGTCGCTCAATGAGTTCAGTTCCGGCGGATTTCAGACGATTATCGATGATGTCGATGCCCCGGAAGCGGTCAAGCGGATTCTGCTCTGCAGCGGCAAGATTTATTATGAACTTATGGCCGAGAAAACTGCCGGCAAGCATGACCAGGTAGCGATCATCCGGGTGGAGCAGCTTTATCCGCTGATGGTCGACAAGCTCGATGAAGTTTTACAAGGTTATTCAGCTGAGGCGGAACTCTGCTGGGTGCAGGAGGAACCGGCCAACGCCGGGGCCTGGACGCACCTGTCGCCAAAACTGGAGAAGGTCGGTAAACGACCGTTACGTTATATCGGGCGTCGCGCCGCAGCCGCTACCGCGGTCGGTTCGCACAGGCTACACAAAGAGATTCAGGAAAAACTGTTGGCCGAAGCATTTAACCTGCAGGCCGATTGAGACCTGCATTGGAGGAATAAAGTATGGAGATCAAGATTCCGGAAGTTGGCGAATCGATACAGGAAGTTGTCGTCTCACGCTGGAATAAGCAGGATGGTGACTCGGTCAAACGCGACGAGCTGATCTGCGAGCTGGAGACCGACAAGGTTGCACTGGAAATCAATGCTGAAGCCGCTGGTATTCTGCATATCAGCGTTAAGGAGGGTGAGACTGTCGCCCCCGGAACCGTGATCGGCCAGATCGAAACCGGCGACGTGCAGCCGGAGACAGCAGAGACCGTTCCGGCTGCACCGCCAGTTGCGCCGAAACCCGAACCGCCACCGCCAAAGCCTGTTCCAGTTGCTCCACAACCGGTTCCGGCCGCCCCGGCACCGTCCGTAGCGCCGATTCCGCCCCAGCAGCCGGCCGCCGCCCCTTCGCCGGCAGCGATCGCCTCCAACCTGGCCGATGTTCCGGGCGAAGGTCCGGTCGAGCGGACACCGATGACACCGATTCGCAAACGGATAGCCGAGCGGTTGCTCGAAGCCCGCCAGCAGACAGCGATGCTGACTACGTTCAATGAAGCTGATATGTCCCGACTACTCGCCCTGCGGACTGCGCACCGTGACGCATTTCAGAAGAAGCACGGCGTCAAGCTCGGCTTTATGTCGTTCTTCGTCAAAGCCTGTGTCGGGGCACTCAAAGATTATCCGACGGTCAATTCCCGGATCGACGGCAACGATATCGTCACCCACCACTATTATCATATCGGTATGGCGATCGGCACCGAGCGCGGCCTGGTGGTGCCGGTACTGCGCAATGCTGACAGCCAGACCTTCGCCGGGATTGAAAAGGCGATTAATGCTTTCGCCGCAAAAGCGACGACCGGTAAACTCGATCTGAGTGATCTGACCGGTGGGACGTTCACTATCAGCAATGGTGGTGTTTATGGTTCAGTGTTGAGCACGCCGATCCTCAATCCGCCGCAGAGCGGAATTCTCGGAATGCACGCCGTACTGGATCGCGCCGTGGTTCGTGATGGTGAGGTTGTTATCCGGCCGATGATGAATCTTGCACTGAGCTACGATCACCGGATCATCGATGGTCGCGAGGCGGTCGGGTTCCTGCGTCAGGTAAAGGAATATATTGAGGATCCGGAAGAGATGTTGCTGGAGATGTAGACGATTCTTTTTACGTTAAGACAAAGGCCGATACCTGTTGCGGGTATCGGCCTTTGTTGTGGTCAGGTTTGTATATCAAGTCTTTATTCTGCACCAATTTGCTATAGACTTCAGGTTAGGGTGACTTCAGTCCAAAGCTACGAGTGCCAAGCTTCTCTTTCCACCTGTT
>CBDUUF010000204.1:0-4063 GCA_965370375.1 uncultured Desulfuromonadaceae bacterium | reverse complement strand
ATGGTCCTACCGCACCATCTGGTTCGAAGAGGAGCTCGGCAGCTGGCAAGATAAAACCCAACGGATGCAGAATGTCTGTGCCAACTGCCATGCCCCGACTTTCATCAAGGATCACTTCCTCGCTTATGACCTGGTGAACCTGCAGTACAATGAAATGCGCCGTGCATTTCTCTATTGGATCAAACTCTACGTCAAGGAAGGTTTGATCAAGCCACTTAAAGAAACCTTCAACGACGGCAAGGAAAGACCGCAGTCGCAACTGGTGATCAATGCCGGCTGGTACACCACCGCTTCAAAGATGATGTACAACGGTTGGCATCATGAAGGTCGTCGTTTCCGTCACGGTGCAGCCATGGGCGGCGCTGACTATGTGCAATGGCACGGCGTCTGGGAGCTGCAACATGATATGCAGGAGATGATCAACTGGGGTGCCGAGCATGGCGTCGAGGAAGCTATGAAGATTGCCGAATCTGACTCTCCGGCCAAATTCTTCCCCTACAAGCTCTATGATTTCCCTGGTAACGTCTATTCCATCTCGACCAAAGAGAATCAGGCGGTAGCGACTACTCAGCAGTACATCCCCGACTACTGGGAAAAGGTCAAGGCCAACGTCGAGCAGGCGTACAAAAAAGGTTTCCTGACCAAGGTGGCCTGGGATCGCTGGATGGAACGTTATACCAACAAGGACCACTACGATGGAACCAAGTACGGTTCACATCCGCTCTATGGACCTTATGAAGAGCGCAAGGTTAAGGAGCTGAGTTTGAAGGATCCGAATTCACCTTTGAGCCAGGCAATCAATATCGACCTGCCGTCTCCTTCGCCGGCCGAAGAGAAGATCAAGTAGCCAAGTTGATGTTTAAATGAAAGACACGCGGGAGAGCTTTGGCTCTCCCGCGTTATTTAACTCGTGTTTGAAATTAGCTTGACCAGAGTATGGAGTACAGATTCTATGATGAAAAAAACTTTAAGCGTTGCGATCCTTATTCTCTCGACCTTTATCTTTGCTGTGACGGTTTATTCATACAGTGAAAACATTGTCGCCAGCCTTGACGATGAAAACGTTACGGTCGAGATATTGACGGCCTATGTCGAGGATGTTGCAGGCAGTAAGTATGAGCCTTGGTTGCATAATAAGGACGGTTTGCGGAATCTTGCAGATTTCTATATCAACCGTACATTACTACTTGCTTATGCCAAAAAGACCATAGACAAGAACGACACCATTGTAACCAATCACAATGCTCGTAAAGTTGATGCCGATGCTATGTATCTCACTGCTCTACTGCAAAAAGAGGTGCAGGACAAAGTTAATATTACCGATGAAGCGGTCTCTGCTTATATGCAAAAGACGAAGAGTGCTTCCGCAAAACAGGCTCGACAGGAAATTGAATCTAATCTTAAAAATGAATTAATGACTGCTCTGATCGAAAAGGTTCGAGTCGGTCATGATATAACGTATTTCTTTTAGAAAATTAGTCAGTAGTCAGTAAGTGTATAAAAAGGCTGCGCAGGTTCAACTGCACAGCCTTTTTTGCTTAAATCGATGACTATATATTAACTGACGAGCTACTCCCCCAACATAATGCGAATGATCTCTCGATCGGTTTCCTTCATCCCGTCTCGACCAAGGCGACCGATATTCTTGATCGTATTCTCAACCCCTTTGGTGACAATCCCGTCGCCGCCGTAAAACTGCTGGCCGCGTTCATACATCAGGAAGCCGAGAATCCCGGCATCGACTGAAGCGGCAATCTTGGCCGCACAGGATGGCTTGGCACCATCACAAATAATACCGGAGACTGTTGCCAGCGCATTGACGATGGTGTGCGCAACTTCATCAAATCGCCCGCCGTGCAGCCAGGCGATTCCGGCTCCAGCACCGCAACCGGCGCTGACGACGCCGCAGTAGGCAGACAACCGGCCGATACCGGTTTTCTGGTGAATCGTTACCAGATTCGAGACCACCAGGGCACGGAGCAGGGTTTCATTGTCCGACCCCAGATGTTTGGCATATTCGATTACCGGCACTGAAGCGGTAATACCTTGATTACCGCTGCCCGAGGTAATCATGACCGGCAGATCACAGCCACTCATTCGCGCATCCGAGCCGGCGGCGGCTAACGCTTTGGCCCGAACCTTAATATCATCGTCACCCCAGGAGTCAATGAGTACCGAGCCGATGTTAGCGCCCCAGTCGCCTTTAAGCCCCTCAGCCGCGATGGCCATATTGTAATTGATCTGAGTTTGTAGCAGCTCTTCGATATCTTTGAGCTCCACCGACTCGGCAAAATCGAGAATGTCTTTGACGTTCATGATCGAACGGTCGGTCTGGTTTGCAGTGGCAGCTTCGTCACAATCCTTGTTTTCATAGACTATCTGATCATCTTTTTTGATCAGGACGATGTTCGTGTGGTAGTGGGAAATTTGCACGCTGGCCTGTGACTTGCCAGCATAGACGGTGACAATCAGATCAAAGACCAGGCCACTTGTTGTTTCGCTGACTTTGATCTCGGTGTCGTTAAGGAGCGCCGTGATTTTTTTACGTCCAGCCGCATCCACCGAAGCCAGGACCTCCAACGCTTTATCCGCGTTACCGACAGCAATGCCCGCCGCCGCCGAAGCTTCCAGCCCTTTGAGTTTGTCGGTATTCGGCACCACGACACTTTTTACATTTTTAATGATGTTGCGACTCGCCTCGACCCAAACCCGCTCCGGTTCAGCACCCAGAACATCACGTGCCCGTGCTGCCGCATAGGCAATGGCGATCGGCTCCGTGCAGCCCATTGCCGGAACCAGCTCTTCTTTTAAAATGTTAATATAGGCTTGATAACGCTTGTCGGTTGCATCCATGACTTTTCCTCACCGTAATGATTTCTAGCTATCCTAGCCTGTTTTTGTTTTATAGACAAGAACAGGCATGCAAGGATTATCTCGCTCTGACTGGGACAATAACCTGCCACCTATTATAATGTTTTCTGTCTGCGTTTTGCCCAAATAGTTGACATGCAGGAGCTAAGGCCTTATACCAAAGGGAATCTACCTCTACCATGGAATATCTATGAAAACTGAAAATCTGGCTATCATTTTGACCGATATCGTCGGTTACACAGAAGCAACTTCCCGGCTCTCACGCAAAGAGCAGAAGGAGATGCTCAATCTGCACAACCAGTTGTTGTTCCCGATCGTCCGCAACTTTGGTGGCCGGGTGGTTAAAACAATTGGCGATGCTCTGCTGCTGGTATTTCGCTCGCCGACCGATGCCATGCTCTGTTCTATGGCGATGCAGGACGCACTTTATGACTTTAACCGTAAAACGACGCATGGACAGGAGCTGCATATCCGGATCGCTGCCAGTCTTGGTGAGGTTCGAGTTGACCGCAAGGATGTCTTTGGTGAACCGGTCAACCTGACCAGTCGCATTGAAAGCATCACTCCCGAGGATGAGATCTATCTCAGTGATGCGATCTACCTGGCCATGAATAAGGCCGAGGTTCCCTGTATAGAAGTCGGCATGAAACAGTTGAAGGGGATTACCGAACCGGTACGGATCTGGCAGATTCCGCGATTCAGTCGTTCACGCCTGGTTCCGGAAGAGGTGATGGATAATGAAGATATCGGCGAGCTGAGCTATCCGTTTGGTGGCGCCCATTTGACTGCCCAAAGCAAAAGTATAAAAGCCTATGACTTACTGCCGGCCAGAAAAACTCTTGGTCTGGGTCTGTTATTGTTGGCGCTGGTGGTAGGCGCTACTTATTTGCTGACCCTGCCAACCGGAACCTTAACCGGATTGTTTCAGTCGACCGAATCCGCAGCAGTGGAACAACCGACACCGGTGCGAGCCAGTGTGACTTCCACGCAACCGGTGACTGCGACACCGCCCAAGGTAGAGAGCTCCCCGCCGGTGAAAAAAGCCAGACCTGCGCCAGTTGCAGTTAAAAAGCCTGAACCGGTGCCGTCAAAACCAAAGACCGCAACCGTAACGGCAAAAGTTGCCACACCACCGCCGAGCCCGCATGCCGAACTGCTTGCCCAGCTTGACTCCGGTCAGGGCAAGGAAATG
>CBDUUF010000203.1:0-4073 GCA_965370375.1 uncultured Desulfuromonadaceae bacterium | reverse complement strand
GAATTACCCCAAACCACAAATAGTTTAGTATTAGAAGGTGCCGGTGGCTTGATGACGCCGATTGCCGGGGGCTTTCTGATTGCCGATCTGATCCAGATGTTGCAGCTGCCGGCGCTGCTCGTCTGCCGCCCGAATCTCGGTACGATTAACCACACCATGCTGTCACTGTTTACTGCCCAGCAACTAGGCATTCGAACCGCCGGATACATCATCAATGGCATGCCGGACAAGCCCGATATGGCTGAGGATAAAGCACCGCATGCCCTCGCCTCGCTGGCTACCGACGAGCTGCTCGGCGTCACACCGCACATCCAGGTCGCAGACAAACACCTTGCGGTTGAACAACTAGCTGATGCAATCATCGAAATGCCAACCTACAAGAAGCTGTTAACCCTGATCGGTTTACCGCACCTGCAAGGACCCGGACATGGATGCAACCACTCTAATTAATCTCGACAAGCAATTTATCTGGCATCCATGTACGCAGCAAAAGGATCTGGAAACGCTGCCACCGATTCCGATTACCCACGCCGAAGGTGTTTATCTGTTCGATACTGCTGGCAACCGCTACATTGACGGGGTTTCGTCCTGGTGGGTCAACAACCTGGGACATAACAATAAACGGCTTAATAAAGCATTATCTGATCAGGCCGGAAAAGTCGCCCATCACATCTTCGCCGGCATGACCCACGAACCAGCCGTTACTCTGGCGCAGCGTCTCTGTCAGCTTACTCCCGGCAATATGACCAAGGTCTTCTTCACTGATAATGGCTCTTCCGCCGTCGAAGCGGCCATGAAGATGAGCTTTCAGTACTGGCAGCAATCCGGTCAACCGGAAAAAACCAAGTTTGTGTCGCTAACCGACGCCTATCACGGTGAAACCATCGGCGCGCTGTCGGTGAGTGGCTGTGAACTGTACCGGGAGATCTACAAACCGATTCTGCTGGATGGCTTTCAGGCGCAAGGGCCGGACTGTTACCGCTGTCCGTACGGTCAACACCGGGAGACTTGCAACCAGGATTGTTTTATCAATCTCGAAAAGATTGTCGCCGAAAACGCCGACCAGATTGCCGCTGTTATCATTGAGCCGCTGGTCCAGGCTGCGGCCGGGATGCGTATCTACCCACCCGGTTACCTGCAACGACTCCGTAAACTCTGCGATACCTACAATGTGCACTATATTGCTGATGAGATAGCTGTCGGCTTTGGCCGCACCGGTCGGATGTTTGCCAATGAACATGCGGGTGTGGCACCGGACCTGCTCTGCCTGTCAAAAGGGATTACCGGTGGCTACATGCCACTGGCTGTGGTGTTAACCACTGAGACCATCTACGAAGCCTTCTATGACGATTACGAGTCGCTCAAGGCCTTTCTTCACTCGCATTCCTACTCCGGCAACCCCCTCGCCTGCGCATTGGCCAATGAGGTCTTGAATATATTCGAGGATGAACAAATTCTGGATTCGATAAAACCGAAGATCAAACTGCTTGAACAGGCCAAATCGTCATTTGAACAGCATCCGTATATCGGCGAGATGCGCCAATGCGGTATGATCGCCGGGCTTGAACTGGTGCAAAACAAATCAGACCGGACACCATTTCCGTGGCAGCAAAGACGCGGCTTTGAAGTCTACAAACACGCGCTTTCACTCGGCGCACTACTGCGTCCGCTCGGCAACGTCGTCTACTTCATGCCACCGCTTACTATCAAGATAAACGAGTTGGAACGTCTGCTAGAAATTGCCCTCGACTCAATTAATAAGGTCACACTCGAATAATTCCTTTTATCAAAACCGAATCATAGATATAATGATCTGATGTCTGAGCGAATAGTAAAAAATTTGTCGTCCACACTTCTGTTTGTGGCCCTTCTGTTCGCCTTGGCAACGCCGGCAACAGCTAAACCGACCGCCGCAGAAGAGCCACCGGAAAATCTGGATATTCACGACGAAACTCCAAAGAAAGAGACAATCCTCGATCTGATTTTTGGCAGCGATAAAGCTATGCCTACAGAACGCGGGATACTGATTATAGACGCGTTTGAAGATCTGAACCGAAATGGTATTCAGGATTCAGATGAACCGTTAGTGGTAAACGAAATTTCCTGCAAAATAGACAAAATTGACTATTCCATACCGGCATTTATTCCAGGGCTGGATTATAATGGCCGCTACAAAGTTCGTTGTACGAGCGATAAATATTTTTTATACTCTCCACCCAAAGACGTATTTATTGAACGTAGGGGGCATGTTATAGAGATCAGTCTCCCTTGCGGTAGTATCGATAATTAACAACCATTTGCAGATCGTTACCTCCAAACCGCCATCCTCCAGGTGAATCATTTGCGCATCCTGCTTAATTTTTTCATCCCCGGCTCGCTCCTGGTTACAGGTGCGCTGTTTTTCCTGAACAGTCCTTATTTACAACAGGCAACTCGCTTTCAAGTAGACTTTGGCACAATTATTATCACCGCCCTCTGTATGTTAGTGGCGTGGCGCTTTGATCGATCGCGCGTCATCTACACCCTGCAAATACTCCTGTATACAGACATCGGCATTCACTATTTCAAGGTTACGCAAGCAACGAGCATTAGTTTTATCCTCACTGCTACCGTGTTGCTCAACCTGATGTTTGTTGCGCTGCTCAAAGAACGCGGCATTCATTCTGTTCGTGGAATCTTTATCACCAGCTTACCGGCAATTCAAACGGCCGGTCTGTTCTACTGGTTTACTACAACTAAAACACCGGTCATTCCGCAACTCGAAAGCTCTTACTTAAACCTGCCAGCACCTCTGTCGGCTGTTCCAGAAGTCATACTGTTCTTGCTGGTTTTAACCTTATTGATTCAATCTATTCGCTTTTTACGCTATCCGAACCCGCTCGAAGGTGCAATGTGCTGGGTTATTATCAGTGTTGCAGCCACACTTTTCTTCGCTCCAGGCATTCATTCGACTATTTTGCATGCCGCAGCAGTGCTGGCCTTGCTCGTCTCATTTATCGAAATCGCCTACACCCTCGCCTACCGTGATGAACTGACCGGTGTGCCGGGCCGCCGAGCACTGATGGAGACATTCAATAAGCTTGGCGGGCAATATTCAATAGCTATGGTTGATATCGACTTTTTCAAAAAGTTCAACGATAAATACGGCCATGATATCGGCGATCAGGTACTTAAAATGGTTGCGGGAAGACTCGCAAAATGCAGGGGTGGCGGTCGGGCGTTTCGTTACGGGGGAGAAGAGTTTTGCGTAGTGTTTCCAGGTAAGAATATTGACGCATGCCTCGATCATCTTGAGGAACTTAGAATCAGCATCGGCGACCAACCTTTTACGATTCGGAAAATTGCCAGATCAATAAAAAAACCGAAAAAGCCAAATAAAACCAAAAGCAAAAAAAATGAAGTAAGGGTGACTGTCAGCATTGGCGTTGCAGAAAAAACGGCACTATACAATCAACCAGAAGTGGTTATGAAGCGGGCAGATATAGCGCTTTATCGGGCTAAAGATGGTGGCAGGAATAAAGTATGTAGTTGAGGTTAGAACACCCGTAGGATTTGACCGATGTTATTGGGGGTTTTCTACAGCCTCAAAGGTTCGTGATAAGCGGCGGCAACGCTACTTACGTGTCCAACCGCAATGATAGATTTAGCTTTTCAATTCAGCATTGACATATTGCCATCCGGTTCATTTGTTTATTATGCATTCTCTTGATTTATGCTTAGTACACAATCTACAAATTAGCGGCTCGCGCGGAAATACACTCGTATTCTCCCATCTCAAATTCACGGCAAATCCATGGCCGATTCTCGTAGATCGTACAAAGCATGGAATTCCTGTCCAAGGCCGAACACCAGCCATCTTCTAACCGCGCCATACTCCTGTCGCCCCGTGTATTTATCTCAATAAATTTCTCGGGCACATCGGTATCGTTAAAGAGCATCGCATCTAAGCGGCAACAGGATGCCTTACAATTTGCACAAGTCACTTCGGTATCAGGCAGTGATTCCACTTCGCTTGTCATAGATTCCATTTCTTTATTGATACAGGCATTCATTTAATAGAGGGTAGAGGGGAA
>CBDUUF010000202.1:0-4074 GCA_965370375.1 uncultured Desulfuromonadaceae bacterium | reverse complement strand
GGTGTGACAATTGATGCAGACCTTCGGATCGCTGGAAAGGTATGACAACATTTTTGATTCGTTAACCACATAAAAAAACATGCCGATCACGACCACGACACAACAGGTTGCAATATATTTCATAATGTTACCGTTCTCCAAAGCAGCCTTTAGTTTACGCATTTATATTAATTTTTATTCTTTAAAATATATTAACTTAACTTTTTCGTTTTGCAATTATAATTCGACACGCAATGACGATTTTCTATAAATAGAACTTGTTGAATCTTTATAGATTAGGTGTTGATGACAGGGTCGCGCAGAAAGGCTGCTGTACAAACAGCAAAGCCCCCATATTGCGCGGCAGTATGGGGGCTTACAGAGAATTCAGTGGAACAGTGTCGACAGTTACAATGTGATCTCACTTTGACACAGTTTCTTACGTAGCGAGTTGACCGCGGCATCATCGAGATATTCATCGAAGCTCATTACCTGATCGATAATTCCACCCGGAGTCAATTCAATAATGCGGTTAGCCAGAGTAGAGACGAACTTGTGATCATGTGAGGTGAACATGATCACCTCGGAGAAATTAATCAGGCTGTTATTCAGCGCGGTGATCGATTCGAGATCAAGATGGTTGGTCGGTTCATCGAACAGCAGGACGTTGGCGCTCGACAGCATCATACGCGATAGCATGCAGCGTACTTTTTCGCCGCCACTGAGCACGTCGGTCATTTTGGTCGCCTCGTCGCCAGAAAACAACATCCGACCGAGAAAACCACGGGCAAAGCTCTCACCTTCGTGTGGCGGGAACTGGCACAGCCATTCGATGAGATTCATGTTTTTGCTGAAATATTTACTATTGTCCTTCGGAAAGTAGGCGTTAGTGATGGTCACGCCCCAGCGGAAGCTGCCGCTGTCCGGTTTTATCTCACCGGCCAGAATCTGCAACAGCGTGGTTTTGGCGACGCTGTTGCCGACAAAGGCGATCTTGTCGCCCTGATTAACCACCAGATCAAGCTTGTTCAGCACCTTGACGCCATCGATGGTTTTGCTCAAGCCTTGCACTTCAAGAATAATATCGCCGCATTTGCGCTCAGGCTTGAACACCACAAACGGATATTTGCGTGATGAGACCGGTAGCTCTTCAATATCCAGCTTGTCGAGCAGTTTCTTGCGCGAGGTCGCCTGCTTGGCTTTGGAAGCGTTGGAGCTGAAACGGGCGATGAACGATTTGAGTTCATCGGCTTTGTCGGAGGCCTTTTTGTTGGCATCCTGTTTTTGCTTCAGCACCAGCTGGCTCGCTTCATACCAGAAATCGTAGTTGCCGACATAGGTCCGGATGGTGGAAAAATCGATATCGGCAATGTGGGTACAGGCCTGATTAAGAAAATGCCGGTCATGCGAAACGACGATGAGCGTATTCTGGAAGCGGCCAAGAAAATCCTCAAGCCATTGAATCGATTTGAGATCAAGGTGGTTGGTCGGCTCATCGAGCAGGAGAATATCAGGGTTGCCGAACAACGCTTGAGCCAGCAATACTCGCACCTTCTCTCCAGCTTCGAGCTCCTTCATCTTCTTCTGGCGCAACTTTTCCGAAATCCCCAGGCCGTTGAGCAGTACCGCCGCTTCCGACTCCACCTCGTATCCGTTCATCTCGGCGAATTCTGCTTCCAGCTCGCCGGAACGAACGCCGTCCGCCTCACTAAAATCTTCCTTGGCGTAGAGTGCGTTGCGCTCGGCCATCACCTGGTACAACCGTTGATGGCCCATGATGACGGTGTTGAACACGGTCTCTTCGTCGAAGGCGAATTGATCCTGGCTCAATACCGCCAGGCGTAACCCCTTGCCGATGAAAACCTCGCCCTTGTCCGGATCACTATTGCCGGCGAGAATTTTCAGAAAGGTCGATTTACCGGAACCATTGGCGCCGATCAGGCCGTAACAGTTGCCGGGGGTGAACTTGATATTGACGTTTTTAAAAATGGTTCGTTTGCCATAGGCAAGACATATATTTGCTACACTGATCATGGTTAAGTAGTCCTTGCAAGTTACATAGTCGAAAAACAAAAAACCACAGGAGCACACCCCGTGGTCTTCGCGCAGCGAATCTATAGCACTTATCCTGCTGCCAGGCAACGCTTTTTAGTGTTATGTACAGATCGTTGAAGTTTAGAAAAACAGAGCATAAACACCAACACCCGGCTACGGAACAGATCCGACGGCAGGGTGTTGAGTTGATTCAGGGTTGTGTGGTCAGATCCCTTCGAGATGTCTCTCAACCATGATAGCTGCGACAGCACCGTCACCAACGGCTGTTGCCACCTGCTTGAGAATCTTCTTGCGTACGTCACCGGCGGCAAACACCCCCGGCATCGAAGTGAGACAATCTTCCCCGGCCTTAATGTACCCTTCGTCATCGAGCTTGAGAATAGTGGTCAGAAACTCGGCCTTCGGCACGACACCAATCGCAATAAACAGACCGGACAGTGGCAGATTGGAAGCGATCCCGGTTTTGGTATCTTGCAAAACCACCCCGGTCAGGCCGGTTACGTCACCTTCGATGGTCTCTATAACCTTGTCCCAGAGAATTTCGATTTTGTCGTTCGCGTTTAGCCGGTCCTGAAGAATGCTGGCTGCACGGAGTTTGTTGCGCCGATGGATCAGGTAAACCTTGCTGGCAAAGCGGGTCAAAAACAGCGCCTCTTCGGCTGCCGTGTCACCACCACCGACAATAGCCACTTCAACATTGCGGAAAAAAGCGCCATCACAGGTGGCACAATATGATACGCCCCGGCCGGTAAACTCTTCTTCACGCTCCAGACCGAGCTTGCTCGGTTCGGCACCGGTGGCAATAATCACGCTGCGCGAGCGGAGCTCTTCGCCATCAACGGTCAACAGCTTGAGATCCCCTTCATCGACCAGATTGGAGACATCACCGGTACGTTTCTCCAGGCCATACTCCAGGCAATGTTCCTGAAAACGTTGCATTAGCTCCGGGCCATCAATACCGCCGGGAAAACCGGGGTAGTTTTCGACCAGAGTCGTAGTAAGGATCTGCCCGCCAATGATCATCCGCTCGATCATCAGGGTCTTCAAGCCGGCGCGTGAAGCATAAAGTCCAGCAGTCATTCCGGCTGGTCCGCCACCGACAATCACAACATCATAAATGGTTTCTGACATTCGCTATCTCCTTTTAAATCGGGACGAAGTTATCATACCTGTAGAAAAAAAGGAACCGACAGATTAGCTAGTGCCCATCCGGAAACTCTAGATGGACACAAGTGTAGTTTTCGATTTGGAAACGAGCAATTTTTTGCAAGGTCAAGGAAATCAAGCATTTGAGCGGAGGCGTAGTACTTTACGCCGCACAATCAAATGTGTAGATTGACGCCGAGATTGTGGAAAAGGGCCGTTTCCGGACGAAAACTAGCCAGATTCGACATTGCTTTGCATGGCGACTCCGCCTACAATACCGATCAACATTTAAAACTGAATTTGATTGAAATGGTAGAGAACTACTGTTTAGCATCAACACGTAAGGGCATTATGAACCGCACATCAAAAGCGATTATATGGACTGTAATTTTTGTAGTTTTGCTGCTGGCTACCGATCAATTCATGCTTCGGGTCGAATTCAGCCAACCACAGATGCAGGTGGCAAGGTCGTTTTATCTCGATTTTCGCCAGCGGTTGATATCTCTTGGCGGCGGAGCTGAACCGGATTCGGTTGAGGCAGTTATTGAGTCGACCCAGTCCGATACAACCCCGGCTGTTGTTTTGCGGCGGAATGAAGTTGAGTCGCCACGTTATTTGTATCTGGATGCGGATGGGACTATTCAGTTTGCTGACAGTATTGAGGATATTCCGGATGAGTTGCGCAATGGGGCGGAGCGGTTGTCGGATTGATTGGTTTCTTTGTTTTTATTTTTAGAACCGTCGGGACGCGCCCCGACAAGCGCCTTACTTTTTGTCTAGGCGCCAACAAAAAGTAAGGAACATGAAGGTAGGCATCTCGATCTTTGGAGTGGGGCAGGTTTTAACGGTTAACTATAAATTAACCCGGGCCCGTTCCAATGGGGCCCTGTCAGC
>CBDUUF010000201.1:0-4084 GCA_965370375.1 uncultured Desulfuromonadaceae bacterium | reverse complement strand
TATCCGTGTTATGCGTGAATGTACGACCAACGACCTAACAGCAGTTTTGTAATTTAATCGCTAATAACGATTAGCCTGACGCAAAGGCCCCACTTGTAAGCAGGTGGGGCCTTTGTTTTTCAACGAAAAGTAGTGAAATTTAATTGTGTGGCAGACTAAAGTGTAGTTATAATTACCTTAAATTTCGGTAAAGCATATTTTATCTACAGTAAATATTTATTGACAATATTACTCGTTTTGGTTTATATCCTGCATTTTAAAACCTTTTTATATTTTGAGAATGGATCCGCACGTGGAATTCAAAATCGGCGCAAAAATAAAGAAGCTGCGTAAGGCGCGTAAACTGACGTTGCAGGACGTTGCGCGGGAGACCGGATTTTCACCGGCGTTGATTTCGCAGATCGAAAATAACAATGTCTCGCCACCGATTGCCACTCTGTCCAAGATCGCCCGGTTTTTTGATATCAAGATGGGGCACTTTTTCGAGGAAGAGGAAGAAGAACTCAAGTACGAAGTGGTGCATAAGGCCGATCGCCGGGTAGTCAGCCGGGTGATTTCCAGCAAAGGGACCGGTCACGGCTACGTCTACGAAGCGTTGTCATTCCGCAAGCGCAACAAGAAGATGGAACCGTTCATGCTGAGTGTCGGCGAACGGCCGGACGAAGAGACTCTGTATAATCATGAAGGCGAAGAGTTTTTGCTGATTCTCAAAGGGAAGGCGGAAATTCTTCTTGAGGACGAGCGTTTCTTTCTCGAAGAAGGCGATGCCGTCTACTTCGATTCGTCGCTGCGCCATCGCCTGCTGGCCGTTGAAGGCGAAGAGGTGCAGGTCCTCGCTGTGGTTACTAGATAGTTTCCGTCCGGAAACGGCCCTTTTCCGCAATCTCGGCGTCAATCTGCACATTTGATTGTGCGGCGTAAAGTACTACGCCTCCGCTCAAATGCTTGATTTCCTTGACCTTGCGAAAAATTGCTCGTTTCCAAATCGGAAACTGCACCTGTGCCCATCCAAAGTTTCCAGATGGACACTAGATAGGAGCAGTACCTGCTCAAGAATAGTAATAGCAAAGCTTGGTGTTGGTTATTGATTCACGTAGCTTTTGGCTACACCTGGGGTCGGCCGGACAGGTCGATCCTTTTTACATTCCAATGTTCCGCTGTAAGAAGTGCACAAATTTTAACTCAGTCGATGAGGATCAGGTATGAGCACATTTGATAAGACGACGTTGGCCGATTGGGAAGCCCAGGCCAAAAAAGAGAAAAAAACTGATGATCTGTCCGGTTTCAAATGGGATACGCCGGAAGGAATCACAGTCAAGCCGCTCTATACAGAAGAGGATCTGGCTGGGCTGAAATCGACCGGTTCCCTCCCCGGCCTGGCACCGTTTACCCGCGGACCGATGGCGACCATGTACGCCGGGCGGCCCTGGACGGTGCGTCAGTATGCCGGCTTTTCCACCGCCGAAGAGTCAAACGCTTTTTACAAACGCAACCTTGCCGCCGGTCAGCAGGGGTTGTCGGTCGCCTTTGATCTGGCGACGCATCGTGGTTATGATTCAGATCACCCACGGGTGGTTGGTGACGTCGGCAAAGCCGGTGTCGCTATCGACTCGGTTGAGGATATGAAAATCCTGTTTGGCGACATCCCGCTCGATAAGGTGTCGGTGTCGATGACCATGAACGGCGCAGTACTGCCGATCCTGGCCAACTACATTGTCGCCGCCGAAGAGCAGGGGGTTTCGCCTGAGCAGCTGGCCGGAACCATCCAGAATGATATTCTTAAAGAGTTCATGGTTCGCAATACCTATATCTACCCGCCGGCGCCGTCGATGCGGATTATCGCCGACATCATCGAGTACACTAGCGAATTCATGCCACGCTTCAATTCGATTTCGATTTCTGGCTATCATATTCAGGAGGCCGGGGCGAACAACGCCCTCGAGCTGGCTTTTACCCTGGCTGATGGTCTGGAGTATGTGCGGACCGCTATCGCCAAAGGACTCGACGTCGATACGTTTGCGCCGCGGCTTTCGTTCTTCTTTGCTATCGGCATGAACTTCTTCATGGAGGCGTCCAAGCTCCGTGCTGCCCGATATCTTTGGGCGAACATGATGCAGCAGTTCAAACCGCAGAATCCGAAGTCGTTGATGCTGCGCACCCACTGCCAGACCTCTGGCTGGAGTCTGACCGAACAGGATCCGTACAATAACGTCATCCGGACCACGGTCGAGGCGATGGCGGCGATTCTCGGTGGCACCCAGTCGCTGCACACCAATGCACTGGATGAGGCGATTGCCTTACCGACCGACCATTCGGCCCGTATCGCCCGTAATACCCAGCTGGTGTTACAGGAAGAGACCGGAATCTGCAACGTGGTCGATCCGCTGGCCGGTTCTTATTATGTTGAAAGCCTGACTTCATCGTTGATCGACGAAGCCCAGAAGATTCTTGATGAAATCGAAGGGCTCGGTGGCATGACCAAGGCGATCGAATCCGGCATGCCGAAGCTACGGATCGAAGAGTCGGCGGCCAAGAAGCAGGCGGCGATCGACAGCGCCCGCGACGTTATCGTCGGCGTTAACAAGTACCAGCTGGCTGAGGAAGATCCGATTGATGTGCTTGATGTAGATAACACTGCGGTGCGCAAATCACAGATCGCCCGACTGGAGAAAATGCGCGACGAGCGCGATGAGTCGGCCTGTCAAAAGGCGCTTGCCGCAATCACCGCTGCATGTGACAATGATAATGGTAACCTCCTCGGTCTCTGCATTGATGCTGCGCGCTTGCGCGCCAGTGTCGGCGAAATTTCCGACGCGATGGAAAAAACCTTCGGCCGGCACAAGGCCGAGATTAACCTGGTTTCAGGAGCTTATGGATCCGTGGTGAAGAACGACGATAATTTTGCTGCATTGCAGAAGCGGGTTGATGCTTTTTCGGCTAAAGAAGGCCGCCGACCGCGTATTCTGATTGCCAAGATGGGGCAGGACGGGCACGATCGCGGCGCCAAGGTTGTAGCGACCGCCTATGCCGACGCCGGGTTTGATGTCGATGTCGGCCCGTTGTTTCAGACGCCGGAAGAAGCGGCCAAGATGGCGGTAGAAAATGATGTGCACGTGGTCGGTGTCTCGAGTCTGGCTGCCGGGCACAAGACCCTGGTGCCGCAGCTCGTAGCGGCCTTGCAAGAACTTGGTGCCGACGACATCGTTGTGGTTTGTGGTGGGGTTATCCCGCGGCAGGACTATGACGGGCTCTATGCTGCCGGCGCGGCCAAGATCTTCGGTCCCGGTACGCCGATTGTAACGTCGGCGAATCAGACGCTGGACGCGATTGAAGAGAAGTAAGGTGTTTATACGCTTGTAACTCTTCAGTAAAATAGAACAAGTGTTATTCCAGAGGGTGTAATCTAGAACCCAGACCTTAAACCATGGATCCCCGATAGAACCGTACGAGGATGACAGGCGTTAAGCAATTCAAAACCGTCTCACGCCTGTTCGTTGCACTCTCTCGAGCACGCAGAGATCGCAGAGAGAACCGTAAATCAATTTTGAATTCTGAATTTTAGATTTTGGATTAAATTCAAAATCCAACGTTCAAAATTGCCTCTTACTACGGTTGTCATTCCCGAGGGTCTAATCGGGAATCCAGCTCTTGGTTACACCTAAAGCCTTTGCTTTTGCCTTTGCCCTTCTCTGCGTACTCTGCGCGAGACGCCTTTAAGACTCTCAGCCTGTCATCTCGACCAACGGGAGAGATCTAGTCTTAAGTTCAGATTTCTCTCTGCGTTCGAAATGACAATCTAAAAACCGGCTCACGCCCGTTCGTTGCACTCTCTCGAGAACGCAGAGAGCGCAGAGAAAACCGTAAATCAATAGCCGTCATTCCCGAGGGTGTAATCGGGAATCTAGACCTTAAAACGTGAATTTCCGGTAGAACCGTACGAGGATGACTGACATTTTTGTAAACAACGCAGACTTGTACTGAACAGTTACATCCGCTTTAGTTAGGGCGGGCTTTTTTAGCCCGCCCTTTTTTTGTCTATTGTAAATTGAAAATATCCGATTAGAATAACGGAAACTTGTTGCAC
>CBDUUF010000200.1:0-4127 GCA_965370375.1 uncultured Desulfuromonadaceae bacterium | reverse complement strand
TTACTGCTCGCTTTTGACATCAGGATTGCCGAATCCGGCTTCAGCTTCGGTCCGAGCTGCTGCAAATGCATTAGGCAGATGTGCTTGCGAATGTACGATCTTCATGCCGCGACCACCGCCACCGGCTGTTGCCTTGATGATGACCGGGAAGCCGATCTCTTCGGCTACCTTCTTCGCCTCGTCAACGGTCGCTACGTTATCCTTGGTGCCGGGAAGAATCGGCACACCGGCCTCAGTAACCGTACGCCTTGCGCTGATCTTGTCGCCCATCAAACGCATACTTTCAGCCGACGGCCCGACAAATGTTATACCGCAATTCTCACAAATCTCGGCAAACTCAGCATTTTCAGACAGGAATCCGTACCCGGGATGGATCGCATCGGCGTCGGTCACTTCGGCTGCACTGATAATCGCCTTGATATTCAGATAGCTGTTAGCGCTGGTCGCCGGTCCTATACAAACACTCTGGTCAGCCAGTTTGACGTGCAGCGATTCACTATCAACATCAGAATGCACCGCAACCGTTTTAATACCAAGTTCTTTGCAGGCACGAATGATCCGCACTGCAATCTCACCGCGGTTTGCAATCAGAATTTTATGAAACATCAAATTATCTCCAAATTATGCTCATGTAAAACATCCGGGGCCCTTGCCATTTCAGATCAGATTCTTACAGAGGCTCAACCCGGAACAACGCCTCGCCAAATTCAACCGGAGCGGCATCATCCTTGATAATTTCGACAATCTTACATTTGAATTCTGCCTCGATCTCATTAAACATTTTCATTGCTTCAACCAGGCAGACAGTCGCGCCAGCCTCAACTATGTCACCGACTTCAGCATAGACGCTAGCTTCCGGGCTCGGCTTTCGGTAGAAGGTGCCGACAATCGGTGAGATAATAGTCTGAAATTTATCATCAACAGCCGGAGCGCTCTCTGCGGCTGAGGCCGGGGCTGCAGGCGCAGCGGCGGCAACCGGGGCTGGAGCAGACATAACTGCCGGAGCAGCAATATGCACAACTTCTTGACCAGTTCCGCGCTTGACGACGATTTTTTCATCGGCGTTCTCCATCTCGAATTCGGTGATATCTGTGTCTGTCACCAACTTAATCAGTGCTTTGATGTCCTTAATGTCCATTGTAACCTCCTGTAAACGTGACTTCTATTTAAAGCGAAACGTTTAACCTAATTCAAACTTTGGTATTTTTTTGGCAGACGGGTCAGAATTCTGCACCCCTCTTCCGTGACCACAACAATATCCTCTATTCTAACTCCACCAATATCTGGTAGATAAATTCCAGGTTCAACAGTAAAGACCATTCCAACTTCAGTCAACCCCTTTGACAAAGGCGACACCCTCGGAGCCTCATGAACCTCGAGTCCGACTCCGTGACCAAGACCGTGACCAAAATAATCAGCATAGCCACATTTTTTTATATATTCTCTAGCAACAGCGTCAACATCTTTGAGTGGCACACCTGGTTTAATGCTTGTAATGGCACGATCGTGCGCTTCGAGAACTATATCAAAAACCGTGCGCATCTTCTCAGCCGGTTTTCCAAGTGCACAAGTAATAGTTTCATCCGAATAATAGCCACTATAGCGGCCGCCAAAATCTATTGTCACCAGTTCAGATGAATTAATAACTTTCCCGGAAGCGACACCATGCGGCAAAGCTCCCCTTTCACCCGAGGCAACAATAAAATCGAAAGATTTTTCTTCGCAACCGCATTTTCTTATGGCAATTTCCAGAGCCAGAGCTATTTCACTCTCTGTAACTCCGGGGGTGATCAATGCTACGACTTCATTAAAGGCCTGAGCAGAAAAAGAAGCAGCTTGTTCAATCAACGTAATTTCTGATTCATCCTTCAATACTCGAATAGAAGAAGCATCCTCAACCGCGACCCACTCTACGTCAGTCCGTGCGAGCTGTTTAAGTTCAATAAATTCAGCATAGGTAACTACACTGCTTTCAAAACCGACTCTATGCAGCTTCTTACTCTTGAGATGATCAATCAGAGAGGACTGCTTTTTTTTATATTCTATAACGGTGCAAGCACTCTGGCGTGCAGCCTGAACCGTATAACGACTGTCACACAGCAACCAGGTATCCTCATTTGCTACGATCAAGGCACCATCTGTGCCGGTAAAATCGGTCAAATACCTGATATTTACCATATCAGTGAACAACATGGCGTCCAGATCATGTTGCTGAAGAAGATTAATTGCCTTGCGGCGTCTGTGTTTTACCATAATGGGGAGTTTGGCTACAATGAATTAATTCAGTTTAGCTAAAATTGCGCGTAATGCCAGCAAATAACCGTCTTTACCAAAACCGCAAATAACACCAGCTACAACAGGTGACACATAAGACAACTGGCGAAACGATTCGCGAGCATGAATATTTGACAGGTGAACTTCAACGACCGGAATCGATAAAGCTGCAATAGCATCGCGCAAGGCAACGCTGGTATGGGTTAAGCCACCAGGATTGATAAGTATTCCAGAAGTGCCGTCATGCATAGACAGGTGTAAACGATCTATAAGTTCACCTTCGTGATTAGATTGGAAGGAGTCTACCTTACTACCGAGTTGCTCGCCGAGTTGACTGATTTCTCTATCAACCTCCGCCAGCGTCTCACTGCCATAAATATTCGGCTCGCGTTGACCAAGTAGATTCAGGTTGGGCCCGTGTAAAACAAGAATAGTCATACTAAATATCAACTCAAGGCTTCAATTAATTTTGGTGTTTCACGCATCATCAAATAGCGACCTTTACCGTAATTGCCGCGCCGATCCAGAGTCAAAGCCAAAAAATAATCGTCGGTAAGAGAACGAATAATTACGTACAAGCGTTCGGTCTTGATAGACACTTCCTCCATTACTCCGGTATCAAGGAGCTCGACCGTTTTTCTGATCTCACGAATAACATTGGCGTACTCAACCGAGAGCATTTGAAAATCGAGCCCTTCAATCGGCTCCAGATATTGCTCTATAGGAATCCCATCGTAGCCCATAAGTACTGCGCCGATTCCGCCCCCGGATTGTTTGACAATATCTTGCAAAATTTCGTTAAACACGATTCCTCCTTGCCTGAATAGAGGCCAACATACTGTTCAGGTTATCAAGCACTGATTCACCGGACATACGTCCTTTTTCACTCATAGCAGAAACTGGATCAGCAATCGTAGACGCTGTAGACTCTGGAGCAGGAACTTCTGCAGCCACCTGCGGAGCGCCACTTTGAGCCATAGCTTCAATCTCAGCAATTTTTCGGGCTACTGCCGGATCATTGGTTTCTGTATATAGTTCTCGATAAACTTCCAGGGCCTTATCATACAACCCTTGTTTAATATAAATTTCAGCAATTGTGCCAGTCGTGATCGGTTCCATCTTAATCTGTTCTTGTACCGTGCCAACTGCTGCAGGTTCAGGAGGTGGAGACGATGTAACAGATGTGAGTGACTCTAACATCTGCTTAATAGATGGCTCATCCGGAAACAGGAAAACTGCTTTAGTCAGTAAGTTTGATGCGGCCTCAAGCTCTCCTTGCTCGCGATACAAGCCAGCCATCCCTTTATATGCGTCAAGACAAGAAGGATCAATGGTGACCGCTTTCTGATAGGAAGACAAAGCTTTCTGATAAACTTGGCGCTTGGAATATATTCTGGCAACAGCAACGTATCCAGGCGCATAATCAGGCAACTCCCAGGTTCCTTTGAGGGCAGTTTCAAGAGCATCATCCAGCAAACCGGCTTTAAAGAAATAACCAGCTAGTGGAATAAAAACCAGAGACTTACAATCCTGGGTCAGGATCTTCTGATATTCTGCAATTTTTTCACTGAATTTTGCTTGATCAGTCATCATTCGACCCATTTACTAGTTTTTATCCGAAAACTGCACTCCTGCTCATCTGAAGTTTCCGGATGGACACTAACTATGATTGAAGGATCGGCTTTAAAATCGCTATTGGATCAGCAACATCAACAACCTCGCACTGACCTATTCCACGATTCAAAACCATTCTCAACATTCCGTCTTTAACCTTCTTGTCGTGCATCATCGATTCGATATAATCCTCAATCGGGAAAGAAGGAGGATTAACCGGAAGTTTAAAGCATTGTAAC
>CBDUUF010000199.1:0-4145 GCA_965370375.1 uncultured Desulfuromonadaceae bacterium | reverse complement strand
ATCTTTGTAGTGGGGCAGGTTGTAATAGCTAACTGTAAATTAATCCGGGCCCGTTCCAATGGGGCCCTAACAGCTGATAGATAACTGGAGTAAAAGCCTTGTCATTTCGAACGATAGAGAGAAATCTTTGGTTTGGTGGTTTAAACAGAAACTAACAACCAGATCTCTCCCTCCGGTCGAGATGACAGACCATTCAACATGGATGGGGGCCGAATACATAGGCCCCCGCCTTACAATCTACGAAGCAACGTCGTTATTTAGTTGTGCAAATGATCACAAGAAGCAGATCATTCAAGTAATAGAAGTGCCCACTGCCAAGTGAGCCGTTTCTTTTGGTTCGTTTTCTTTGCGACTCTACAAAGAAAATGCACACGGCTGTCGGGCCGAGACCCGACGGTTTTGAAAGTAATATTTGTTCCTACCTCATCCCCAATCCAACACAACTTTCCCCGATTGCCCCGAACGCATCACCGCAAAAGCTTCCTCAAATGCATCAATCGAAAAGCGATGCGTAATGATCTCACTCAAATCCATCCCGGCCTGAATCAGACTGGCCATCTTGTACCAGGTCTCAAACATCTCCCGGCCATAGATCCCTTTCAGGGTGAGTCCTTTCAGAATGATCTGTGTCCAGTCAACCGTCATACTGTCGGCCGGGATGCCGAGCAAGGCGATCTTGCCGCCGTGATTCATCGTGTTAATCATCTGTTCGATAGCCGATGGCACACCCGACATCTCCAGGCCGACATCAAACCCTTCAGTCATACCGAGCTCGGCTTCGACCTCTTGCAGCGATTCCTGATCGATCCGTACAGTCCGTGTCGCACCGAGCTTTTCTGCCAGCCCGAGTCGATACGGATTGATATCGGTGACTACAATATGCCTGGCCCCGGCATGGCGGGCAACCGCAGCCGACATGATGCCGATCGGCCCGGCCCCGGTGATCAACACGTCCTCGCCGACCAGATCAAAGGAGAGCGCCGAATGCACGGCGTTGCCAAGCGGATCGAAAATCGCCGCCATCTCATCGGAAATGCCATCCGGGATCTTGAAGGCGTTGACCGCCGGCAGCACCAGGTATTCAGCAAACGCACCCGGGCGATTGACCCCGACTCCGACGGTGTTGCGGCAGAGGTGACGGCGTCCGGCCCGGCAGTTGCGACAGTGGCCGCAGGTCACGTGCCCTTCACCGGAGACTCGGTCGCCGACGGCAAAACCGCTGACCTCCGCACCAATCTCTGCCACCACCCCGGCATATTCATGGCCGATCGTCATCTGCAGCGGCACGGTCTGCTGTGACCAGTGATCCCAGTTATAGATATGCACATCGGTGCCGCAGATGGCGGTCTTGGTGATTTTGATCAGCAGATCATTGTGGCCGACCGCCGGGATCACCTCGTCGTGCATCCAGATGCCAACCTCCGGCTCCAGCTTGGCCAGCGCGTGCATCGTCTGCGCCATCAGATCACCTCCAGTTCGCGTCCAACTTTAATAAATGCGGCAACGGCCGTGTCGATCTGCTCCCGGGTGTGGGCCGCCGACATCTGAGTACGGATGCGGGCCTCACCTTTCTGCACCACCGGGAAGGAGAAACTGACCACGTATACCCCTTCGGCCAGCAGCAGTTCAGCCATCCGACCGCTTAAAGCCGCATCGCCGATCATCACCGGGATGATCGGGTGATCGGCCCCGGCCAGCCGGAACCCGGCAGCTAGCATCTGCTCACGGAAATAGCGACTGTTGTCATGCAACCGGTCGCGCAGCTCACTACCGCAGGAGATAAGCTCCAGCACCTTGAGCGAAGCGTAGACAATCGGTGGCGCCAGCGAGTTGGAAAATAGATAAGGCCGCGAGCGCTGCCGCAGCCAGTTAATTATTTCCTTGCGCCCCGAGGTATAGCCACCGCTCGCCCCGCCGAGTGCCTTGCCGAGGGTTCCGGTCAGGATATCGATCCGATCGATCACCTTTCGGTATTCATGCGTGCCGCTGCCGCAATCGCCGAGCAGACCGACCGCATGCGAATCGTCGACCATCACCAAGGCATCGTACTTCTCGGCCAGATCACAGATTTCAGACAGATTGGCAATCACGCCGTCCATCGAGAAGACACCGTCGGTGGCAATCAACCGGAAGCGGGCATCCCGGGTCGACTTGAGACAGGCTTCGAGTTCGGTCATATCGTTGTTGGCGTAACGCAGCCGTTTGGCCCGACTCAAGCGGATGCCGTCGATGATACTGGCATGATTCAGGGCGTCGCTGATGATGACGTCATCGGCATTGAGGATGGTTTCAAACAGACCACCATTGGCATCGAAGCAGGAAGAATAAAGGATGGTGTCCTC
Source organism: uncultured Desulfuromonadaceae bacterium (assembly GCA_965370375.1). GTDB lineage: Bacteria > Desulfobacterota > Desulfuromonadia > Desulfuromonadales > UBA2294 > Kmv16. The sequence continues at coordinate 1,803 of CBDUUF010000199.1, read as the reverse complement.
CGTATCGAGAAACGCACTGATCCGCGCTTCCAGATGCTTATGCACATCCTGGGTGCCACAGATGAAGCGGACTGATGCCATACCGAAGCCGCGCTCATCCAGACCCTGCTTAGCCGCGGCAATCAGATCCGGATGATTGGCTAACCCGAGATAGTTGTTGGCGCAGAGGTTGATCACCTCCTGACCGGAGGAAATCTGGATTGTTGAATTTTGTGCCGAGGTGAGCTTACGTTCAGATTTATACAGACCCTCGTTGCGCAGTTCTTCCAACTGACGATCAAGGTGGGCAAGCAGTTTGCGACTCATCTGGACCTCTCTTCTGTTCATGGTGAAATAAAGAGAAAAACCGAAGCTTCTATAAACCTACCAGATAAATCGGATGTTGAATAAATAGCGCGGTAAAATCACATATACCATTGCAGTAATGATGCATACTGCCCGCAGAGCGCCCTTATTCAAAATTTTTCACATACTCTCTAAAGGATCGCTGGATAATTGCCTCTACCGCAACAACCTCTTCATCCGTTAGAGCGGCAAACTCTTTTTTACGTCTATCTTTCGGCAACGCCCCTTGATTCTGACGCACGAAATTAATCATATTTCGGGCCAACCGATCCGGCATTTCCACCTTAGCCATAACCTCTTTTTCGGCAGCGTCATATGCCAGAAGATAAGCAATTTCTTTCGGGAAATCATGATTAATTGTTCTTTGCACACATGTATAAAGAAATTCGGCTGCATCTGTACAATCAAAATAACGGTAGAGGTCAGCCGTATCATTCAAGACTTCAATATTCTTGTCCAGTGTCGGCTTCCAGTCAATGAAGTCCATGAGCGGACCGGTATGGGCTTGCAATACTTCCCGGTATTTATCAATACGATCCAGCATGACACTGGAAACAGGGAAAACCATTCCGGGCGGAGCAAAGTGCCGTTCAGTCAGCACATGGTGAATGAGGCAACGGTGCAGTCGACCATTGCCATCCTGAAGAGGATGTATATAGACGAACCCGAAAGCAAGAATTGCCGCCTGAATAACCGGATCAATGTCTGTAGTTCGCATGCGATTATTGCAGTCATTCAAACCGAGCATGAGGTCAGGGAGATCCTCCTGTCTTGCACCGATAAATTCCGGTAAGGGATCGTTATTGTGATCGCGCTCACCAAGAAATACACCGTCATCTCTATATCCGACTTTGGTAAAACGATCATCACCGGTCAAAATTCGATGCAGACGGTAAATTTCGGTTTGATTGAGTGGTCGTTTTCCTGCCTCAAGTACAGCTCGCCCCCAGCGTTCCAGACGACCTTGCGGAGCTCTTTCTCCCTCGATCTCAAAGCTGGCCCGGCTGTCAGCGAGCAACATAAAACTTGCCGCACGGGCTAACAGATATCCACCGGTTCTGCCAATCGTTGCGGCAGCCTGTTTGGCCAGGTCCAAATTAATAAATTTCTGCAGTGCGTCAGTCTTGCGCACCACCGGACAAAATCCGGCCTGTCCCAAAAGATTATCTCTCACGCGGTGCCGCCTGGAAAATCGTGCTTTTCCAGTGAAATAGGCGTCGGGATCGAGCGCATCAACAGCTGCAGCATTCGGCGCATCGTCGATATCAAGTCGCTGACCGGTCAGGGTTTCATAGAAAAACCATAGACGGCGGGTAATCGCACCACTCGGTGTCGCAGTGATAAATCGGCACAATTCCTCCGCCGGTATTTTATCGAAAGCTCTTTTCAGGATCAGCAGGTCGATGACTTCGTGGCGTAGAGCAAAGACCAGATGATCGGCTACCTTTGCGGTTGGCG
>CBDUUF010000198.1:0-4156 GCA_965370375.1 uncultured Desulfuromonadaceae bacterium | reverse complement strand
GGGCGAGTTTGAATTTTTGATTTTAAATTTTGAATTGTCTTGTCATTTCGAACGCAGAGAGAAATCTTGTTGAATCAGATCTCTCTCGTTGTTCGAGATGACAGACTTTTAAAGCGTTTCACATGGATGTACAGGACTCCTCCTTCGCAGGAAGCTACGGCGGACAGGATTCAGGATGGTGAGTCAAAGCCTTTTGGACGCTGATTTACGCTGAAAAGGCATGATTAGTCAAAGGCGTTTCACAGGGATATGCAGGATAAGCAGGATGGTGATTCAAAATCTTTATTAGCCTAAGGGCTTGGGTTTAAGATCTTAACCAAAAAAAGCTTTATAGGTTTTATCCTGCTCATCCTGTACATCCCTGTTAATAATGATTTTGGTCGTAGTCTTTTGACTTTAATCAGCGTAAATCAGATTTGATCAGCGTCCTATTCGTTTTTAAATGTTTGATTTTGAGTTTTGAATTATTTTGTATACAGCATTGATTGTTTAGAGGGGAAATTGAGTTAATATGATGTTGAATGAAAATAAAAGCGGGTTGCCGCATACCGAAGAAGTCCACCTTCAGGACTATATAAATGTTCTGTTCCGGCGGCGTAAACCTGCGGTGCTCACGTTTGTAGTCATTGTTGTACTGGTTGTATTCTATACGTTTCTTTCTCGTCCGGTTTATGAAGCGACGGCAACTCTGCATGTCCAGGAAGATAAAGTCAAAGGGGGCGATCTCCTTGGTGATCTTGGCTTGTCGCGCGACAATCCGATTGAGACCGAGATTGAAATCCTTAAGTCCCGCACTAATGCCGAGGAGGTTGTCCGGCGTCTGCAATTGAATTGGGTGCGTGATATCGAAAATATTGACACCCGGTTCACAATCCTGGAATTCAACTCATTTGATGATGACCCTGAGTACCGGATTAAACTACTTGGCGATGGTGCGTTTACCATCACTGGCCATGACTGGAACCGGACTCTTAAGGGGCAGAGCGGTAAAAGAGTAACCCGCGAGGGGTTCAGCCTGCTGCTGGATAATCTGCAGGGTACGCCCGGCGATTATTTTGATCTGCTGCTCACGCCATTTAATAGTGCGGTTCAGAGCTTGCGTACAGGGGTTAATGCCAGTGAGCTTGGTAAAGGGACCAACATTATTCGCCTCTCTTACCGGGACAACGATCCGGATAGAGCGCGTGAAATTGTCAACACTCTGGCGACTACCTATCTTGATCGTAATGTCACAATGAAGACTGAGGAGGCCCGTAAGACGGTCGAATTTATCAGTCAGCAGATTGAAGAGGTTCGGCAGATACTCGACGATGCTGAACAGTCGTTGCAGGATTACAAGCGTGAAAGTGGCGTGATCAAACTCGACAGTGAAGTCGAAGTTCTGATTGAGCGTCTTTCCCTGGTTGATAAAACACGCAGCATTGAAAAGCTCAGAGTACGGCAGTCTGAGTTTGCCATCCAGGCGTTGGAAAAGGCCCTCAAAGCCGGGCGCAGTTACGCACCATCTTCACTACTCGAAGATCCGGTGCTGGCTCAGCTGGCGATTGAGCTGGCCAAGCTTGAGATCGAACGACAGGGTTTGCTGGGTGAGTTTACGGACTCCCACCCGCAGGTGCAGACTATGGCGATAAAGATCACTGCCGGTCAGAAAAAGATGCTTTCCAGCTATCAGGCTCTACACGCCGGCTTGAATCTGAAAATCAAGGATCTCGATGTTGAAATAAAATCATTTGAAGCTCAACTGAAGAGCCTGCCGGAGGCTGAACAAGAGCTGGCCCGTCTGACCCGACGCGCAACAGTTGGCGCGGACATCTTTACTTTCCTGCTGCATAAACATGAAGAAGCGCGCATCGCCCGGGCCTCGACCATCAGCAGCGTCAACATCATCGATCCGGCGATCAGCCCGGATAATCCGGTCAAGCCGAACAAGAAGAAGAATCTGCTGCTTGCATTGATCGTTGGCGCTATGGCCGGCGTCGGTGTCGCATTTTTTATCGAATATCTGGATGACACGGTCAAGGATGCCGAGATGGCGAAGCAGCTGTTTGGCTTGCCGATTCTCTCCGTAATTCCGTTTATTGTTTCACCGTCAGAAGAGAATGAAACAGAGCCTGAAGCGCTGAAAGTCAAGCGGACGCTTATTACCCATCTCGAACCGCGCTCACCCGCGGCCGAGTCGTTCCGCTCATTGCGAACCGGGCTGCATTTCTCTTCGGTCGGTAAAGAGCATAAAGTGCTGCTGGTCAGCAGTTCGTTCCCCGGCGAGGGGAAAACAACCGTCGCCGCAAACTTGGCTGAAACCATCGCCAAAACCGGCGCAAAAGTATTGCTGGTCGGTTGTGACCTGCGCCGGCCAACCTTACATACCATCTTCGACAAGCCGTGCTCACCCGGTTTGACCGAGGTGCTGATCGGTGACGTAGAGGTTTCGGCAGCAATTCATGAAACCGGCATCAACTCGCTCGATTTTGTCAGCGCCGGAATGACCCCGCCAAACCCGGCCGAGCTTGTCGGCTCTGATAAAATGCGAGATTTCCTGCAAACTGTCAGCAAAAAGTATGATTTTGTACTGCTTGATGCGCCGCCGATTCTGGCGGTTACCGATGCCTCACTCCTCTCCGAGTTTGCCGATCAGATGTTGATAGTTCTGGAGGTCGGCCGGGTCCAGGTCCGGGCTGCACAGCGGGCCAAAGAGCTGGTTTCCAGAATGCAGATCGATGTTGCCGGCATGGTAATCAATGATAAAACCGGCAAAGGCCAGGAATACTACAGCTACTACCGCGACCGTTATGGTCGTTACGGTTATGGTCAGTACGGCTACTACAGCAGCGGCTACGACGCCGAACAGCCTGTTACGTCGCGGTGGACTGACTGGCTGCGCCGATTCGGGTTCCGCAAGTAAGGTTTGTTATTTCGAACGCAGAGAGAAATCTGTTTTGGAGAAGATCTCTCTCGTTGTTCGAGATGACAGACCTTTAAGGCATTTCACAGGGATGTACAGGATTCCTCCTTCGCTAAAGCTACGGCGGACAGGATTCAGGATGGTAAGTCAAAGTCTTTTTGGACGCTGATTAACGCTGAAAAGGCATGATTAAAGCTTGAAGGCAAAAAGCTAGGGGCTTGGTAAGGTCTTAACCAAAAAAAGATTATAGATTTTATCCTGCCCATCCTGCATATCCCTGTAAAAAAGATTTTTCTTGTAGTTTTGAATTTAATCAGTGTCCCATTGCTTTTGACATAAAGGTCTCCCATGAAAGTCATTCTCCCGGTAGCAGGGAAGGGGACGCGGTTGCGTCCGCATACACACGCCAAGGCTAAATCTCTGGTCCAGGTTGCCGGTAAAACGGTATTGGAACATATCATCTCCCGCCTTGAGCCGCTCGGTATTGAAGAGTATATTTTCATCATCGATGAGAATGGCTCTCAGATCAAATCGTTCATGTCTACCAACTTTCCGGCTTTAAACTGTTCCTACACGGTTCAGAAAGATCGTCTCGGTCCGGCGCATGCCGTCTGGCTGGCGGCACCGTTTATCGACGCTGGTGACGACGTGCTGGTGGTGTTCAACGACACTATCTTTGTCACCGACCTTACATTGATCGATCAGCTGACAACCGGCTGCGATGGACTTATCTACTCAAAAGAGGTCGAAGATTATCAGCGCTTCGGCGTCAATGTAGTCAAGTCTGGTCTGATTGTTGATATGGTAGAGAAACCGGATACACCAGTTTCCCGTCTGGCCCAGGTCGGGCTTTATTACCTTAAAGACGGCGTTGCCTTTATGGACTATCTGCAGCAGACAATCGCTGCCGAAGAGACCGTAAAAGGGGAATACTATCTGCCGGCAGTATTTATGCGCATGATCGCTGACGGTAAAAAGTTTCGCGCGCCGGAGATCGACGCCTGGCTTGATTGTGGCACTTCGGAAACCCTGCTCGAAACCAATAGCTACCTGTTGCAGGGGCGACATCACGATCACGGGAAAACAGAGAATTCAGTACTGATTGAGCCGGTGCATATCGGTGCAGGTGTGGTTATCCGTAACGCGATTATCGGGCCGAATGTCTCGATCTCCGCCGATTGCATTGTCACCGACAGCATTGTTCAGGATTCGATTATCAATAGCGGCAGTGTGGTTCAGTCGGTTATCCTGAAA
>CBDUUF010000197.1:0-4182 GCA_965370375.1 uncultured Desulfuromonadaceae bacterium | reverse complement strand
CGCTTATCACATCGCCGTCCTCAAAGGGACCGATGTTGATCAGCCGCGTAACCTGGCCAAGAGCGTGACAGTGGAGTAAATTATCAGCTGCAAAATAAATATTTGAAGAGCTGAAGCAATAGCGTGAAACGAAATGATTGCAGGTACAAACCCCTCAGAGATTACTCTCTGAGGGGTTTGTTTTGAAGTGCTGAACTTTATGTTTGTGCTGGTCAATAAGGATGTGATTAGACTGTCATTCTGTTTTGAGCCGGTTGAGTTGATGTGTTATTCTCCGGTTGTAAAAAATGAAAGGAAACTGCATGCATAAAAAACCGTCAGTTATGATTCTTGGCACCGGTCGAGCCTTACCGGAGAAGGTCGTGACCAACGCTGATCTGGCAAAGATAGTCGACACCAACGATGAGTGGATCCGGACCCGGACCGGCATTGAGCAGCGGCATCTGGCCGAACCCGGCGCGGCCTTGTCTGATCTGGCGACAGAAGCGGCGCAAAAAGCGTTGGCCGATGCTGGAGTCAGCGCCGAAGAGATCGATCTGATCGTATTCGGTACGGTGACCGGTGATATGAAATTTCCGGCTGCCGCCTGCCTGGTGCAGGAGAAGTTAGGCGCAAAAAATGCGGTTGCTTTTGATATCGCCGCAGCCTGTTCCGGCTTTCTCTATAGTGCAACGGTAGCCGAGGGGCTGATGGCGACCGCCGGCTACAAAAAAGCGCTGGTGATCGGTGGTGAAATACTTTCGTCGATGGTCGACTGGCAGGATCGCAACACCTGTGTGCTGTTCGGTGATGGCGCCGGGGCGGTGGTGCTCGGTCCGGCCGATGGTGAACGCGGGCTGCTGACAACCTACCTGAAGAGTGACGGCAAATTCAGCCGTCTGCTGTACAATGAAGGCGGGAGCCTTAATCCGGTTTCCGCGGCGAGTCTGGCTGCCAACAAACATGTCATCCGTATGGAAGGGCCGGAGGTGTTCAAAAACGCCGTCATCTCGATGACCGGTGCCCTGAAACGAGTTCTTAAAGATACCGGCATGACGATCGATGATCTCGATCTGCTGATTCCACATCAGGCGAATCTGCGAATCATCGAAGCGGTTGGCAAACGGTTCAAGATTCCGCAGGAAAAGATTTATGTCAACGTTGACCGCTACGGTAACACCTCGGCGGCTTCGATCCCGATCGCCCTTGATGAGGCACGGCGCAGCGGTCGGGTTAAAGACGGTTCAGTTGTCGGTATGGTGACCTTCGGTGCCGGCTTCACCTGGGCGGCGGGGATTGTCCGATTGTGAATCTAAAACAGTTGCATTGTATCGATCTCGACCTGCCGTCGCTGGAGGGGTTCCGGAAGTTCCTCAGTGCCTGGTGCTACTGCTCTGACGAGTTGACCTTTGTCGTTGATCCCGGACCGCTGTCAACAATTCCACATCTGATTCGCGAATTACAACACCTTGGCGTTGATCGGCTCGACTATATTCTGCTGACACACATTCATATTGACCATGCCGGCGGCTCCGGTGCTTTGTTGGAAATGTTTCCGGAGGCAACGGTGGTCTGCCATCCGGCCGGTAGCCGGCACATGGTTGCGCCGGAAAAACTCTGGCATGGTTCTGTGCAGGTGCTTGGTAAAACCATGACTGATGCTTACGGCGAAATTGTCGCTGTACCGCAAGAGCGGATTATGGTGGCTGAGGATGCTGGCGACATCGGTAGCTCCGGGCTGCGTGTTTTTTTCACTCCGGGGCACGCGGTGCATCACTGTTGTTACCTGTTTGACAATCTGCTGTTTGGCGGTGAAGTGACCGGAGTGCATTCTGAGATTCCGAACGGGATCTACATGCGCCCGGCAACCCCGCCGCGCTTTATCCTCGAAGTGGCTCTCGATTCGATCGACCGCATGATCGCTCTGCGGCCGGAACAGCTGGTGATAGCCCACTATGGGCTGGTCTCTCCAGCTCTAGATTATTTGCAGATAGGTCGCGAGCAGTTCATTCTCTGGGTGCAGGGGGCGGTAGCGACCGCAGCGGTTGCCATCGAGGAACGCGAACAGGTCTTCTTCGATTGGTTGCTCGACCGGGATCCGCACTTTCGTAATATTTCTCAACTGCCGTCCGACCTCTATCAACGAGAACGTATCTTCTTCGGCAACACTATGCGTGGAATGAGTGAATATGTGGAGAGTCTGACGGAGCAACAGCGCCACGATCTGCTTGTCCGAAAATAGAAAAACATTGAAAATCAGGCAATTGCAGCATTTACAACCGTTCTCCCCGGTGCTATCGTCTCCATCCTTATATAGTATGTTGTTGTGCAGGAGTTGAGAGTGTTGAAATCTGGGAAACATGCAGGCCGTATCAGCGGCTGGCTGACGGGAATGGCCGGACGTTTTCACCTGAGTGAAAATACCGTCATGATCATGATGGCGGTGGTTATTGGTCTGCTTGCCGGATTCGGCAATTTCGCTTTTCGCAAGGCGATCGATTTCTTTCACTGGCTGGTATTCGAGCAGGGCTTGGAGTTTTTTGTCATCTCCCTGAACGAGTGGAGCCCATCACGCTTCTGGACCATTCTCTTTCCCGCTATCGGCGGGATTCTACTCATCCCGTTCGGGATCTGGTTCAAGCAGGATCTCAGTTTCGGTTTCCCCTCTTTTCTGGAAAAAGTCAATCTGCGTGGTGCCAAGCTGCCGTTCCGGACAATTTTTACCCGTGGCCTGGCCAGTGCCATAACCCTCGGCACCGGCGGTTCGGCCGGTCAGGAAGGGCCGATCGCCCAGATCGGTGGCGCTATCGGTAGTCAGTTTGGCCAGCGCTTTCGGGTCAGTGGTGACCGGCTGAAAATTCTGGTCGCCTGCGGGGTGGCTGGCGGCGTCGCGGCAACCTTTAACGCACCGATAGCCGGGGTGTTTTTTGCCCAGGAGATCGTACTGCTCGCTTCTTTCGAGCTGGCCAGCTTTACTTCGATAGTCATCGCCAGCAGCATGGCGACTGTTGTCTCGCGCGCTCTGCTTGGTGATGTGTCAGAACTTTACGCCCCGGCCTATGTTTTGAATTCTTACTGGGAGCTGATCCTCTACGTTATTCTCGGGTTGCTGATCGGCAGCCTCGCCGCTCTGTTTATAGATGTGCATTTCCGGATCAAGGATGTCTTTACTTCGCTCAAGATACCGCGACTGCTCAAACCGGTTTTCGGTGGTCTGCTGGTCGGCCTGGTCGGCCTGTTTTTCCCGCAGGTATTCGGCAATGGTTACGAATTCATGCAGGAGGTACTGCTCGGTGAGGGGGTCTGGTACATTCTGGCGGCGCTGATCCTGATCAAGATGCTCGCCACCTCGCTGACCCTCGGCTCCGGCCTGCAGGGCGGTCTGTTTGCCCCTTGTCTCTATATCGGGGCGGTTACCGGCGGGGCGTTCGGCAAGTTGGCTTCGATGCTGTTTACCGGCATTTCGCCCGGAGCTTATGCGGTGGTCGGCATGGGGGCGTTTCTGGCTGCGGCGACGCATGCGCCGATGACCGCTATCTTTCTGCTGTTTGAAATTACCGACTCCTACGAGGTGATCGTGCCGATCATGGTCAGCTGCGTTATCGGCGCTGCCATCTGTCGGCATTTCAAGAAGGACAGCCTCGACACGGTCGAATTATCAAAGGTCGGTATCGATCTGGAGTCGGGCAAGGAGCGTAACATCATGAAGTCGCTGCGGGTCGGTGATGTCATGGTGCGCGATCTCGAAACGATTCCGGAGCATATGACTCTTGGTCAGTTCGCCGACTTCATCGCTTCTACCAAACACACCAATTTTCCGCTGGTCAGTGCAACTGGTGATCTGGTCGGGATTATTTCGGTGCAGGATTTTATGGGGGTGGTGTTCGAGAAGGACCTGATGGACCTGATCGTGGTCAAGGAGTTGGCAACACTCGAGGTTATCACGGTGACGGTCGATAATAACCTTGATCAGGCGATGAAGAAGATCGGTTACCGGAATATCGAACAACTACCGGTGGTTGATCGGGAAAACAGCAAGAAACTGGTCGGTATATTCTCCAGGCGCGATATGGTCACCGCCTACAACCGCGAATTGATGAGTCGTAGCCTGGATGAAGATGCAACAGTTTGACTTTGGTTAAGGCTTTTCAGGTTGACTCTCTTGGTTTTCTTTCTCATCCACCATTAAGGGCTCAACAATTT
>CBDUUF010000196.1:0-4189 GCA_965370375.1 uncultured Desulfuromonadaceae bacterium | reverse complement strand
ATTCAAATATCACGCATAGCTGGGATATTATCAAAAGACCTTATGATCGAAGACATATCAATCTATTTACTGGGGCTGTTGCTCCTGTTCATCCTCTCCGCATTTTTCTCTGGTTCAGAGACGGCTTTGACCGCTCTCGACCGACTTCGTCTGAAGTATCTGGTTGAAAAAAAACGGCCCGGGGCAGAGCGTCTGGAGACGGTCCTTGCCCATCCTGATCGGTTGTTGTCGGCCATTCTGATCGGCAACAATGTCGTCAATATTGCTGCTTCGGTATTTGCTACAGCTCTGTTTATCAAACTGTACGGTGAACATGGCGAGTTAATGACAATTCTGATCATGACACCGGTGCTGTTGATTTTCTCGGAAGTATGCCCAAAGACCTATGCGGCACAGAATCCGGAGCGGGTCTCGTTTCTGGTCTTGCGACCGATTCTTCTGGTGATGTGGGTTCTTACACCGTTGATCTGGCTGGTAACGCGAGTTTCACGATTGATGACCCGGTTGTTTCCTGGAGAAGCAGGGCGTCCGCTGATCAGTGAAGATGAAATCAAGAGTATAATAACTGTCGGCGAGCAGGATGGTGTGGTGGCCGAAGAACAACGTCGAATGCTACACGGCGTATTTGAACTCTCCCAGAGTCGGGTGCGTGACCTGATGGTGCCGCGTACGGAGGTGGTAGGTATTGATGCTAGCACAACATTTGCGCAGATATTGTCTCTGGTGCAGTCGGCCCGGCATTCCCGGTTCCCGGTTTACAACGAAAGCCTAGACAGCATCGTCGGTATCGTACACTCCAAAGATATCCTTAACTATGTAAATCGGTCCGAAGAGTTTCAGATCGAGAAGGTCGCACGACAACCATATTTTGTCCCGGAGTCGAAACGGGTCAACCTGTTGTTACAGTCATTTCGCGAACGCAAGGTTCACCTGGCGATTGTGGTCGATGAGTATGGCGGTGTCGAGGGGATAGTCACCCTGGAAGACGTGATCGAAGAGGTGTTTGGCGACATCGAAGATGAGTATGATGTTGAAGAGACGTTAATTCATGAACTTGCTCCGGGACGTTTCCTGGTCGACGGTAGCCTGACGCTCCGTACAGTCAACACCCGGTTTGAGTTGCAGTTGTCTGAAGAACATGTGACCACCCTGGCTGGCTATGTATTACAATCATTTGGCACTATTCCGACTGAGGGCGAACAGTTCAAGGTTGACGGTATCCGCCTGATCGTCAAAAGAATGGATGGTCAGCGGGTGGAGGAAGTTGAGTTGGACCTGACTGGCAGGGAAGAATTGTCTCCAGACTGACCGTTTTACATTCGAACAGTAAATAACCTGCCCGCCTCTACGAGGTGGGTTTTTTTGTTGTTTGCTGCTCATTAATAATGGAATTTGTTGTACTGATTTTATCTTGACACTATATATAACGGTGTATATAGTGCATAAAAGTGTTATTCGGTGTATGTAAATGTAAATTACTCTGATTGGGTGGTGTGAGTGTTCAACGGCGAGTTTCATCTTAAAATTGATACCAAGGGTAGAGCGAGCATTCCGAAGGAGTTGCGTGGTGTTCTGCTGGAGCAGTTCGGGGAAGAGTCGCTGATTGTGACCAAGTCGGTTCGTCGCGGTCTGCTTGCCTATCCAAAATCTGAATTCACCGCATTTAAAGAATCAATATTAAGCCAGGAAGATTCCCCGCAAAAATCTGCAATGACGCGACTTATGCTGACTCCGGCCACCGAAGTGGCTCTCGATCAATTGGGACGCCTGCCGATACCGCGCAGCTTGCGTCACTTTGCGCAGCTCAATGGGGACGAAAAGAAAGATATCGTGGTGGTCGGTATAGAGAACCGGATTGAGATCTGGGAAGCGACCGTGTATGAGCAGGTCGTTGCGGATTCGGAAGCGCGTCTGCTGGATAGTCCTGATTTCATGAGCCGGTTCGGAATGTAGGACTCTTTGCCAATGATGGAGACTTACCGTCATACGTCCGTAATGCCGACCGAGGTGCTCGGGCTGCTCGACCCGCAACCTGGTGGTATTTATCTTGATGGAACGCTGGGTGGGGCAGGACACGCCAAATTAATTTTAGATCAATCTGCTCCGGATGGAAGGTTGATCGGTCTCGATCGCGACCCGGAGGCGTTGACTGCAGCTAAAGAGGTTCTGGCGCCATTTGCCGAGAGAGTCACCCTGCGGCAGGAAAATTATACTGCTGCACAAAAGGTTTTGACTGAGCTCGGACTTGATGGTTTAGATGGCATGTTGCTCGATCTTGGGGTGTCATCCCGGCAGCTTGATGCATTTGAGAGAGGTTTTTCGTTTCGAGCCGACGGCCCGCTCGACATGCGCATGGGGCCAGATGCACCTCAGACGGCAGCAGAGATCTTGAACAGCGCCGATGAATATGAGTTGAAACGAATCTTTCGCGATTTTGGTGAAGAGCGCTGGGCCGGTAAAATAGCAAGAAGGGTTGTGGCTGTTCGACAGGAAACGCCGCTGGAGACAACCCTGCAATTTGCAGAACTGGTCAGGGATACCGTCCCCAGGGGGCGAGTTCCTTCCAGGATTCATCCGGCAACACGGGTGTTTCAGGCGTTACGCATTTATGTAAACGATGAACTCGGATCATTACAGAGCATTTTGGCAAATATGATCGAGCTGCTTAAACCGGGTGGTCGTTTCGTTGTTATAAGTTTTCATTCTTTGGAGGATCGGCTCGTAAAGCGAGCCTTTCGGCAGGAAGCAAAAGGTTGTCAGTGTCCACCACGGACACCAGCTTGTATTTGTGGTCGGTTACCTCGGGCGGAGATGCTGACCAAAAAAGGGCTGAAGGCTACGGAAGAAGAAGTTGCCAACAACCCGCGTGCACGTAGTGCCATGGTCAGGGCTATTCGACGTTTACCCTGAGTGTTTGGGCTGTTTGTCGCATTTAGTACGAGGGAGGATATCATGGCTGAATCAATTGTCAGGCCGATGCCAAAAGTTAATGGCTTCGTACTGCACCGTCCCCGCTTGTTCCCCATTCTGTCTTTTGTCATCATTCTTATGTGTATGGCGCTGGTATTTGTCTGGTCACGCATTGAGGTTGTTAATCTCGAGTACGAAATCTCCTCAAATCAAGAGCGAGTCCGTGCCCTTCAGCAGGAAGGGAGCCGGCTGCAGCTTGAGGCGGCCAGCCTGAGTACTCCGGCACGGATTGAAAATATGGCCCGGACACGCCTCGGATTAAGAATGCCAGCCCCGGAACAGGTAGTAACTGTTAACTAATGGCTGAGCGCGAAAGATGGATACAGGTCCGTATCAGGTTGGTCGCCATTATATTCATGTTGGCTTTCGGCTGTATCGTTGCGCGCGCATTCGAACTACAGGTTATTGGCCAGGAGCGTTGGCAGAAAAAAGCCGATCGTCAGTACCAGAAGATCATTCCGTTGACGGCACAACGCGGAACTATTTTTGACCGCAATGGCGAAGAGATGGCTGTCAGCGTTGAGGTTGACTCGATCTTTATCATTCCAGCAAAAATTAAAACGCCTGAGCGTAGCGCAAAAGTATTGGCCGAAGCTTTGTCGATGCGGCAACGGACACTCCGGGCAAAAATTCGTTCGAAAAAAAGTTTCATCTGGTTGAAGCGGCAGGTGTCGCCACGTGAAAGTGAGCAGGTTCGGGCGATGCAGCTTGCCGGTGTCGGTTTCATCAAGGAGCATCGGCGTTACTACCCGAACTCAGAAATTGGCGCCCAGGTAATTGGTTTTACCGGACTCGATCCAAAAGGGCTGGAGGGACTGGAGCTGGCTTACGATTCTGCCATGCTGGGTCAAGGCGGGTTCTTGGTAATGGAACGTGATGCGCTCGGCCGCGGCCTGGCCAGTACAGATGGTCAGGTTGCCGGCAGTAAACAGGGCGGAGACCTATACCTTACACTCGATAAAAACTTGCAATATATCGCCGAAAAGGAGTTGGCAGTCGGAATCAAGAAGACTGGAGCCAAGTCCGGTACGGCAATTTTAATAGATCCAATGACCGGTGCTGTGCTGGCGATGGCCAATCAGCCTGACTATAACCCGAATGCATTTCAACAGCATAAGCCTGGTGATTGGCGAAACCGGGCTTTGAGTGATGCTTTCGAGCCTGGATCAACGATCAAGGTCTTTCTAATGGCCGCAGCTTTAAACGAAGGTGTCATTAC
>CBDUUF010000195.1:0-4213 GCA_965370375.1 uncultured Desulfuromonadaceae bacterium | reverse complement strand
CTCTTTGGCGATCTGCTCAATCGTCGCATCGAGACTGAGCACCTCCTCGACCTTTCGCGGCAGGGTCAGCAGCTCCTCGACCAGCGAACGGCAGGCGTCAGCGCTCACCTGTCCGCGCACCTTGCCGAGATGCAGGGCAAACAGGAACAGTGCAACCAGCTGAGTGGTGAACGCCTTGGTTGAGGCGACGCCGATTTCCGGCCCAGCGTGGGTATAGATAATGCCGTCACTCTCACGGGCGATCGACGATTCGACCACATTGCAGATACAGACAACCTTCCCGCCCTTACGCCGCGCCTCGCGCAACGCCGCAAGAGTATCCGCCGTTTCACCAGACTGGCTGACCACCAGGGTCAGGGTCTTTTCTGAAACGATCGGGTCACGATAGCGGAACTCACTGGCAATATCGACTTCGACCGGAATGCGGCAAAACTTTTCCAACATAAATTTACCGACCAGCGCCGCGTGCCAGGAGGTACCGCAAGCAATAATGAAAATCTTGTCAAAGCGCTGCAGGTCCGCCGCATCAAGCTGCAGATCTTTCAGAAAAATGGCGCTCTTATCTTTATCCACCCGACCGGCGATGGTGTCGGTAATCGCTCGCGGTTGCTCATAAATTTCCTTGAGCATGAAATGCTTATAACCACCTTTTTCAGCCATCATCGGGCTCCAGGTGATGGTTTTAACTGCTTTTTCCACCGGCGCACCGGCAATAGTTGTAATTTGCATAGATCCGCGACTAAAGATTACCAACTCGCCATCTTCGAGAAAAATCATCTCCCGGGTGTGCGACAGCATGGCTGGAATATCGGAGGCGACAAAATATTCATTCGTCCCCTGTCCGATGACCAGAGGTGACCCGAGTTTGGCCGCAATCAGCGTGTCCGGCTCGTCGCTGCAGATCACGGCTACTGCGTAAGCGCCACGTACATCTTGCAGGGCGTTACGCACCGCCGCCTCAAAATCACAACCATCCTTGGCGTGCTGCTCAATCAGATGGACAATAATTTCGGTGTCGGTTTCGGATTTGAACTGATGGCCGAGGCCACGCAGCTTCTCTTTCAACGGCAAGTAATTTTCGATGATGCCATTATGCACAACAACAAACTTGCCGGCCCGGTGCGGATGCGCATTATTCTCCGATGGCTTGCCGTGAGTCGCCCAGCGGGTGTGACCGATTCCGAGGCTGCCGCTCAGCGGCGCCTGCTGTAAAACCGCCTGCAGATTGACCAGCTTACCTTCTGCCCGGCGGGTCTGGATCTCACCATCCAGCGTGGCTATACCGGCCGAATCGTAGCCGCGGTATTCAAGCCGCTGCAGACCTTCAAAAATAATTTGTGTCGCTTCTTGTTTACCAATGTAACCGACGATGCCGCACATATAATTTTTTCTCCGAAAAAATAGGATTTCAGTAATCAGTCGCCAGTAATCAGAAAAAAACTAAGCCATTTATACAAACAGTTATTCCCGTATAAGCAGAAACGTTTATACATCAAACATGATACCTGCTCATATATGGACTGCTATTGATCTTTCTATCAACTGCTAACTGTAAACTGCCAATTGTCTTCTTTACTTCTTACGCTTCTTTTTTTTCTTTGCCCAACCTTCGATATTGCGCTGATCGCTCCGGGCTATCGCCAGGGAATCGGGCGGGACATCCTTGGTGATAGTTGATCCAGCTGCAATTACGCTGTTGCGACCGATGTGTACCGGCGCAATAAACTGGGTGTCGCTGCCGACAAAAACATCGTCCTCGACCACCGTCTGGTGTTTGTCGCGACCATCGTAATTACAGGTGATGGTGCCGCAACCGAAATTAACATTTTTGCCTATTTCGGCATCGCCGAGATACGTGAGATGACTCGCCTGGGAACCGACGCCGAGCCGGGCTTTTTTAGTTTCGACAAAGTTGCCGATCTTGTTGTCACCATCGAGGATGGTTCCCGGTCGCAGATGCGCCATCGGCCCGACCAGCCCATCAACACCAACTTCAGCCTCGGCCAACACCGACCCCGGTTTGATGTGCACCCGATCACCGATCGTGCAATCGGTGATTACCGCCCCCGATTCTATAATGCAATTATTGCCGATCACCGTCGTGCCACGCAATGTAACGTTCGGATGGATAATCGTATCGCTGCCAACCTGCACACCGGCATCTACATAAGTTGTTGCCGGGTCGATCAGGGTTGCGCCCTGACGCATCAGCTCTTCATTCAGACGCAGACGGATTACCCCGGCGGCAGCAGCCAACTGCACCCGATCGTTAATCCCCTGCACCTCTTCGACCGATCCGGCTTGCAGAGCACAGACCGTACGGCCATCGGCACACGCCGCCGCCACTACATCGGTCAGGTAGTATTCACCCTGGGCGTTGTCCTTGCCGACCCGACGCAGTACGTCAAATACATACGGGGCTGCAAAGGCGTAGATACCGGAATTTATTTCCTGAACTGCCCGTTCGGCCGCAGTTGCATCCTTCTCCTCAACGATTGCCTGCACCCGGTCACCGTCACGCAGGATGCGCCCATAACCATAAGGATTATCGACCAATGCAGTCAGAACCGTTACGGCTGCCGTTTCGGCGTGATGCAGATCGAGCAGTTGCTGCAGGGTCTCTTGTTGCAGCAGCGGCACATCACCGCAGAGCAACAGGAGAGTGCCCGAAAAATTGGACAACGACTCTTCAGCCGACAACAGGGCGTGGCCGGTGCCGAGCTGTTCAGTCTGCACCGGAAACTGTAAATTAGCGGTACCCAGTTTGTCTTGAACCGCAGCCGAACCATGCCCGACCACCACTGCAATCGGCGAGCAATCGAGTCGACGGGCCAGCCCAACCGGCCAGGCGACCAGCGGCTGTCCGGCAATTTCATGCAGCACTTTCGGCTGTGACGATTTCATGCGTGTACCCTGACCGGCAGCCAGAATCACAGCAGCACATTTTTGACTTTGCATCGGAACCCCTCAGTTGGTATTTTCAAAGCCCTTCATTATTGCGAAACTGTTGAAATGAGTCAAGAAATATGCCCTTACTCTAAGAATCTCCATAGCGAATAATTTTGCAAAACAGAGCAATGTAAAGTATAGTTTCCCCCATTGGAGGAGGCAAAATGCAGGACGATAGAAGACAAATTCAGCAGGAATTAATCACCATTGAGCAGGCGATGCGCACGCTCGAGCAAGCCTACGAGAAATATTTTTCCGGGATCGCAGAGCCGAACAGGAAACGCGCAGCTGAACCGCTCAAGGCACGGGAAACTGTCAACAAACAGCTCAGACAATTTGCCAACCGCCGCATTATGCAGACCGATCTCCGCTTTAAATACCAGTCAATGGCGACCCGCTTTCATAGTGTCTCCGGTTACTGGGATCGCATTCTCCGTTTGATGGATGAGGGCAAATTTCACCGGCCGACCGGGGCAAAACCCGGCTACGGCCCTATTCATAAACCGGCAAAACCGGCCGGTTCGACAGCTGAGAGCCAGGTCGACACTGTCTATCGCGACTTGATGACAGCGCGCAAATCGTGCAACATCAGCGGTAAGGCGCCGGAGAAAAAACAGATCGCCGCCATGCTCGAACAACAGAAAACCAAGATCAAGGAAAAATTTGGCGATCGCGCCGTTGCATTCCGGGTCGAAACCCGGGACGGCAAACCACGTATCGTTGTTAAGGCGAAGAAGTAATAATCTCAAGGTAGTCCGCTATGAAGATTGTTCTACCGACATTGCACGTGCGCCACTCCCCCCAGGCTGTCCCGCTGGCGGCCGCTAACCTGATCGCCACCCTGGTCGGTCGATCCGATTTTGACTGCCAACTGCTCAATTTTTTCCCCGACAACTCCGAAAATGATATCTACAACTCCATCCTCGCTGCTGAACCCGAGCTGGTTGCAATACCGCTCTACTCATGGAATCGTCGCACCATGCTCAGGGTCAGCCGTCGACTTAAGCAGCACAACCCCGACATTTTCCTGCTCGGTGGTGGACCGGAAGCGACCGCCGATCCTGACGGTGTTATTGCCGATGGCACGCTAAACGCAGTAATCCGGGGTGAAGGCGAAATAACCTTCAGGGAGACGGTTGAACAAATTGCCGCGACCGGCGACTGCCCACTCCTGCCCGGACTTTCTCTGGCGACCGCCAACGGTATCGAACACGGTCCGGACAGAGTTTCCGCCGCGCCTGACGACCTCACCTCGCCTTGGCTG
>CBDUUF010000194.1:0-4215 GCA_965370375.1 uncultured Desulfuromonadaceae bacterium | reverse complement strand
GCATGACACAGCTTTGCCGCAACCGGCGCAGCCGAACCCATTTATCCCACTGCCGTTGCAACGTCGATTGCAAATGCCACATGCTGACGCTGCACGAGAGCTCGTGTTTGCCCAAACCACGACAAGTCATCTGTTTGCAGCCGCACCAGACGTTGTCTTAAGCTGGCCGCAAGCAATTGACGGTGCACCATGTCGACCGAGCCCCTTGCTGCAAGCTTACCCGTCGTTTGAACCGCAGTTGGCTGAAACCTGCGCGCCGGCAGTAATAATTCGCAATCTACGCCCCGAGCTTGAAACAGTTGACGATCATATGGCGGCATCGATTCATTCGGTCAAGCCGGTTTCCGGTGGCACCGGCATCCTTAAGGATCAGGCGATCTGTCCATTTCGTGCCTTTGCCCACCATCGCTTGCGGGCTGATGGTCTGGACAACCCGGATATAGGGCTTGATGGCATGGCCAGGGGGACCTTGATCCACACCGTGCTGGAGCTGTTCTGGCAGGAGGTTGAGTCACAGGATAATTT
The DNA here is from genome assembly GCA_965370375.1 of uncultured Desulfuromonadaceae bacterium. Classification (GTDB taxonomy): domain Bacteria; phylum Desulfobacterota; class Desulfuromonadia; order Desulfuromonadales; family UBA2294; genus Kmv16. The sequence goes on along the minus strand of CBDUUF010000194.1, from coordinate 3,690 downwards.
ATTAAAAATGGCCGACAACGATCTGCAAAATCTACTCAAGAAGATTGTTGATCAGTCGATAACACGTTATGAGCGGCAGATTCGAGACAGCCTGAGTTCTCGGCAACGTCGCCTTGAAGCGAATCGTTTGACGCGTATGACCCGCAAATGGCTTGATGTCGACCGCCGCCGTCCACCGTTCAAGGCGATAGTTGAACAGCGCCATACTGAAAAAGTCGGGCCATTGCTGTTGCGTACCCGCATTGATCGTATCGATGAAATGAGCGATGGCCGGATTGCGATTGTCGATTTCAAGTCCGGCCAGGTCAATCCAGGGCAATGGCTGGATGTTCGGGTGACGGAGCCACAGCTGCCGATCTATTCACTAAATCTCGATCCCGACAAAGTTGTAGCGGTACTGTTTGCTCAACTGCGGGGTAATGATCAGAATTGCCGCTTTGCCGGTCTGGCCCGTGAGCCGGATGCCTGGCCAGGTTTGAGCAGCTCACGGCAGGAAAGCATGTTGGCTGAAAAAGGATTTGCAGATTTTGCTGCGGCTTTACAACACTGGCGCAAGGTGCTGCCAGAGCTGGGTGAAGCGTTTATCCGTGGTGAGATTGCGGTGACGCCGGTCGATGCGCAAAGCTGCCTCTATTGTGACATTCGGCCACTTTGCCGTATCGATATGACTGTTTCTGGCGGTGGTGATGACTGAGCAAAATCTGTCCTTACCACCAGATAGCGATGCCCGCCGTCAGGCCCTCGACCCGGAGCAGTCGTTCATTATTCAGGCTCCGGCCGGTTCCGGAAAAACCGAGCTGCTGATTCAACGGATTTTGACCTTGTTGGCCGGCAGTGAGCGCCCTGAAGAAGTGCTGGCCATCACTTTTACGCGCAAGGCGGCCGGCGAGATGAAGGCACGCCTGCTCGACGCTCTGGACGCCGCAGTCAACAAACCGCGGCCTCAGCCTGAATATGAGCGTTTAACCTGGGAGCGGGCGCGTAAGGTCGTTGAAAGAGATCGTCAGCTCGACTGGGGACTGTTGGCGAACCCGTCCCGGTTGCAAGTAATGACCATTGACAGCCTTTGTGCCGGTCTGGTCAAGCGCATGCCGTGGTTGTCGCGCTTTGGCAGTTCACCGCAGATCTCCGACGATCCGGTGCAGTTATATCGAAAAGCGGTGGAGACGCTCTTGACTCGTCTGGATGGTAATCATGGGCATGAAGGGGCGGCCTATGAAACCCTGCTCAATCATCTGGATAACCGCGTCCCCATGGTTCGCGATCTGCTCAACGATATGCTTGCCCGGCGTGAACAATGGTTGCGCCATGTCCTGACTACTGACCATGCTTCGCTAAGGGAACAACTCCAGCTTAATCTCAACAACTACATTCAGGACCGGATTGATCGATTTAAGGAATCACTCGGGGAGGCCTTGCATGATGAACTGCTGCTGTTGGCTGAATTTGCCGCCGGGCAGCTCGCCCTGCAAGGCGATGCCAGCTTATCGGAGTCGATAAAGAACATCGACGCCGTCTCTTGTTGGACGGCCTTGAATGATCTGGTCAAGACTGGCAAAGGTGAGCTGCGTAAAACGGTTACTAAAAAGCAGGGATTTCCGCCGGGTAAAGAGTCTGAGGTTGTTGAGATGAAGCAACGCATGATCGCATTTCTCGATCAGGTTCGTGCTGATGCGGCTGCAACCGCTGCTTTCGATCTATTAAACGACCTGCCAGATGCGATCTATTCCGAAAAGCAGTGGCAGATTCTTGATGCGTTGCTTACTCTGCTGCCGCAGGCGGTTCTGGAATTGGCTGCGGTCTTTACCTCTGTGGGACAGGTCGATTTTGTCGAACTGGCCGGCGCTGCCCGCCGGGCACTGGGCGATACAGAGCGGCCTGAAGATCTGCTGCTGCAGCTCGACAGCAGTATTCGCCATATTCTGGTTGATGAATTTCAGGACACCTCGCACGGTCAGTATCAACTGTTGAATCAACTGACTGCTGGCTGGACTCCGGACGATGGGCGAACTCTGCTGGTTGTCGGTGACCCGATGCAATCAATCTATCGCTTCAGAGAAGCCGAGGTTGGGCTTTATCTGCATGCACGGGCCGTTGGCTTGCCATCAGTATTACTGACGCCATTAAAGCTGACCGCAAATTTTCGCTCTCAGGCCGGACTTGTTAACTGGGTAAACGCACTCTGCCCGGCATTGTTCCCGCTACGCGAGGACGCTGCCAGAGGTGCGGTTACTTTTTCGCCGGCAAGCGCTATTAAGCCGGAATCTTCTGGTAAAGCGACTGAAGTTGTTAGTTTTATCGGTCGGCAGGATGAGTCAGAAGCCGAAGCTGTCGTGCAGACAATTCAACAGTTGCAGCAGGATTCGGCGATCGAAAGCGTTGCTCTTCTGATCCGCTCCCGTGCGCACCTGTTACAGATTATCCCGGCATTAAAGGCTGCCGGTATTAAATATCAGGCCCAGGAGATTGACCCGTTGATGACCCGGGCTGTGACCCGTGATCTGCTCTCGTTAACCCGTGCGTTACTTCACCTCGGAGACCGGGTTGCCTGGCTGGCGATCCTGCGGGCACCATGGTGTGGCTTACAAGCCAACGATCTGCTGCATCTTTGTGATGATCGCGGCAAACAGACTATCTGGCACCAACTCATAACTGATAGATCACAGCCTGGTTTGTTTGGTTTGAGCTCAGATGGCGCACAGCGTCTGCAGAAGTTTATTCCGGTTTTGCAGCGCAGCCTGCGCAATAAGGGTGTACTCCCGCTGCGACGGTTGGTCGAGTCCTGCTGGCTCTCGCTTGGCGGACCGGCCACGGTCTCGGCTGCGGAGCTGGATGATGCCAGGCAGGTCTTTGATCTGCTCGAACAACTGGACGAGGGTGGTGATCTGGTTGATTTTGCTCATCTTGAGACCCGTCTTGAGAAATTGTATGCCAGCCCCGACCCTGAGGCCGGTGACTTTCTGCAGGTCATGACCATCCATAAAGCCAAAGGCCTTGAGTTTGATGCAGTCATCCTGCCGGGATTGGGCAGGCAGATCAGGGGTGAGGATAAGGCTCTGTTACGCTGGATCGATCACCCGGACTATGGTCTTCTGCTCGCTCCGATACCGGCCTCCGATCAAGGCGACGCCGGCACCACCTACCGAGCCATTGGTGCCATCAATCAGGATCGTAGCGCGCTTGAAACCCTGAGAATGTTCTACGTCGCCGTGACCCGAGCACGAACGCGACTGTTTCTTTACGGACATGTTCTGGAAAAAAATGATGTCGAGATTAAGCCGCCAGCCGGGTCATTGCTGCAATCAATCTGGCCGGCTATCAATCCGGCTGACATCGATTTACGTGCAGCCGTCGAGTCTGCATCCGGCATTAACAAAGACCCAGTTCCAAAGCTAACCCGTTTGCCGTTGTCCTGGTCATTGCCGGAGTTCACTCAACCGGAAGTGGTACCCTCAAATCAGGCACAGCAAACTTCGGATCAGCCCCTGACTACTGCCGCAGGCACGCCATTTTCGTTAGCTTCTGGACACGGGCGGATTATCGGTACAGTCGTTCATGCCTGGCTGCAGACTATCGCCGAGGAGAGTCTCGACCGATGGCCGGTGTCTCGTCTGGACACTGTTCAGTCACAAATTTTAAGTGAGTTGAATACCTATGGAATAGCTCAGGCAAACATTAATAAAGCAGCAG
>CBDUUF010000193.1:0-4216 GCA_965370375.1 uncultured Desulfuromonadaceae bacterium | reverse complement strand
GCTAAGCAAAAATTTCGCACCACAAGGCGTAACGGTTTTTCAGGGGCGAAGGCCTCTATATTGTAGGTCGAGGTCCTGAAAAAGCGCTACAACGCAGTCGGGCGGACTTTTTGCGACGCCATCAACTCTGTGGCTATCAGTTTTTACTGAATTCTATTACGGCTCGCCGCTTCAATTCTTCGACCCAGGCTGCGATCAGATTGCCGCCAGCTTCGCCTTTAAGGACATTGACAATCTGCGGACGCGCCTCAGCAAATGTAAGCTTGGCGTCTTCTTCACGATCCGTGACCTTGATCAAGTGGTAGCCGAACTGAGTCTCTACCGGTGCACCGACAATGCCTACCTCCTGCGTGAAAGCAGCATCCTCAAACGGCTTGACCATATCCCCTTTGCGAAACCAACCAAGATCGCCGCCACCGGTGGCGCTCGGACAGGCAGATCGACTTTTGGCCAATTCGGCAAAATCGGCTTCTGCAGACTGCTCTTTAAGCTCCTGAATCGCTGCCATAGCGGCCGCCTTGTCCTCATCTTCAATCTTGATCAGAATATGACTGGCCCGGACTCGACCTTTGCGATTCATCTGCTCAGAGCGATCGGCAAACATCTCCTTGATCTGCTCCTCGGTCGGTTCCGGAAGCTCTGTCAGTTTTTCATCAGTCATCAGGTTGACCGTTATATCCTGACGCAACATCCGGTGGTAAGTCATCGCATCTATACCGGCTTTTTCCAGAGTCGAAAAAAACTCGTCCTCACTCGGAAAATTGGCGACTATCTTCTGGCGCTCAGCGTCGATAGCAGCTTCTTCGGCAATGATGCCGACCGCCATCGCTTCCTGAAAGATCAACTCGCGGGCCAACAGTTTTTCCAGGGCCAGCGCTCGCAATTCAGATTGTTCTGTCTTCGTAAGCTGATCGGAGGTTTTACGATACTGCTCCAAAGAAAACCCTTGAATCGTATTTTCCAGATCAATCTTGCGTATCGGCTGGCCGTTAACTGTTGCTACTAGTTCACTCATTTATTCAACCTTCCAAATAATTGAAATATTTATTCGTTCGCGCTCGTTTGCTCTAAAAGCATATTTGCCAGGGCGGTGAATTCTGCCAAAGTCAGCGTTTCCCCCCGCCGGTTCAGATCAATGTCGACATTGGCAGCCGATGTTTCAATCTCGGCAACTGTAAACCCGGCCGTGCGTAGAGTATTGCGCAGGGTCTTGCGACGTTGGGCGAAGGCTGCTTTTACCACCTTACGTAAAAACTGCTCATCGTCCACCGGATAACGCGCAGCTGATAACGGGATAAGCTCAATAACCGCAGAATCAACTTTCGGTGGTGGATTGAACGCACCCGACGGTACAGAGACCACCTTTTTGACATCAAAATAAAGCTGACAAAGCACCGACAGGATACCGTAATTACGGGTTGACGGGTCGGCACAGATTCGGTCAGCGACTTCTTTTTGAAACATCAAAACAGCACGGTTAAAAAGATCGCGCTCATCGAGCAGACGAAACAGAATTTGGCTCGAGATGTTGTAGGGGAGATTAGAAATCAAGGTATACGGCGGCTCGTTAAGAATCGAGCGCCAGTCGAGGTGTAGAGCATCACCTTCAGTAACCTCAAGGTTAGATTCGCTACGTTGCCTGAGTCGGGCAACGATGTCCCGATCTACTTCCATAACCTTTAATTGTACCCCGGACGCCAGAATCGGATCGGTCAGAGCGCCCAGTCCGGGACCTATTTCAAGCACCCGATTTGCATCACCCAGCTCAGCGGCGCACAAAATATCATCTATATATTTACGCTCGTGCAGAAAATGCTGCCCAAAACGTTTTTTGGCGCGGTAGCCATCAGCCATAGCCATTCTCCACACAATTCATTATTTAATACGTTTACGGCGGCGAGGCCAACGATTAATCCGGACCATACGCAACGATGGAATAAAACGCAGAGTCAATGCGTAGGTAAGAAAACCCCAGAGGACGGCATGTATCAGGGAGCCGAAGCACAGAGGCACCATTATATCCATGCCGATGTTCATAAAAGCATCAAATGAAAGCTCAGCCGGGAAGCTCAAGCGATCCATCCCGAGCACAAGCCTGCCGGTCTCATACTGAGTCGCGTAAATAATAGGTGCTGTGAACGGGTTTGTGACCCAGACACCGAGAACAGCAGCGATCTTGTTCTCCTTTAGAATCCAGGCAAAAAACAGGGCGATTACCATCTGGAAACCGAACGTCGGCGTCATACCGATAAAGATACCGAGCGCGAGCCCCTTGGCAACTTCTTCCGGGGTTCCCCGAAGCCGTAGCAAACGGATAAGATTAAGTTTTCCCTGCCGCATCAGCGGCCAGTAACGCCACATAAACCGTCATCCTGTAAGGTCTATAGTATGCAAATAGTTATTGCCCGAGACTACTGGTAACCTGATCAAGAGACCAGCTGGCGCGAGCCTTGAGCGCCTTGGTGTCGATCTTTCTAGCCAGATAATAGTCAGCGGCAACACCGAGCATTGCCGCATTGTCACCACATAGCGCCGGGGAAGGGAAAACCATCTGCATTCCACTTCGCTTCGCCTCGGCATGCATCGCTTCGCGCAGTCCGCTGTTACAAGCAACACCGCCACAGACCACGATCCGTTCCAGGCCATTGTCCTTGGCTGCTTTAAAGGTTTTTTTTGTCAGAACCTCAACCACAGCCGCCTGGAATCCCGCTGCCAAATCTGCCAGCCGATCCGGCTGGATCGATTCAGGGTTAGCTATAACGTAATTACGCACCGCGGTCTTGATGCCGCTGAAACTGAAATCGAGGCCACGGTGCAACATCGGCCTGGGAAACTGAATTGTATCAGGATTACCCTCTGCCGCCAGTCGGTCAATTTTTTCACCGCCCGGATAACCAAGTCCAACCAGTTTTGCAACTTTGTCAAAAGCTTCACCGGCCGCATCGTCCCGTGTCTGACCAAGTGTGGTGTAACGCCCGATTCCGTTAACCCGATAGAGATGTGTGTGACCACCAGAAACAGCCAGGGCCAGGAAAGGAAAAATAACTTCCTGCTCTAATAAGGGAGAAAGAATGTGTCCTTCGAGATGATGCAAGCCCACCAGAGGAATCTGTCGGGCGTAGGCGATCGCTTGTCCGGTGGAGATCCCGACCAGAAGAGCACCGATCAAGCCCGGACCGGTTGTAACACCGACCCCTTCAATGTCATCTAGAGACAGGCCAGCCTGGTCCAGCGCCTCGGCGATTACCAGTGAAATTGCTTCTACGTGCTGTCTTGAGGCGATCTCAGGTACGACGCCGCCAAATCGGGCATGGACATCAACTTGTGAGGCAACGATATTAGACAAAACCTTGCGCCCATCCTGGATGACGGCAGCTGCGGTTTCATCGCAGGATGATTCAATGGTAAGTACAATCATTTAAGTTAATGTCAATTCGATAAGATTAAGTCAAAGCTACTGATTTAAAGCAGGTTTGCAGCCAGTTCAGCAAGCATCGAACGCTCACCCTTATCAAGGGTGACATGACCGGCAATCTCCTGGCCTTTGAATTTCTCTACTGCATAAGTCAAACCATTGCTGGACGCGTCAATATACGGGTTATCTATCTGGTAAGGGTCACCAGTCAGAACAACCTTGGTCCCCTCACCGGCCCGCGTAACGATTGTTTTAATCTCATGCGGTGTCAGATTCTGAGCTTCATCAACAATCAGATATTGTTTCGGGATCGAGCGCCCGCGAATATAGGTCAACGCTTCAATCTCAAGCAGACCAAGATCAACCAGCTCCTTATAACCACGCTTCCGCTTCCCCTGTTCATCAACGCTACCGAGCAACAACTCAACATTGTCAAATATTGGCTGCATCCAGGGCGCCAGTTTCTCCTCTATATCTCCCGGCAAGAAACCGAGATCTTTACCGAGCGGAAAAACCGGTCGGGAAACGAGCAAGCGACTGTAGCAACCTTCATCTGCAGACTTATGCAGTCCGACAGCAATCGCCAGTAAAGTTTTGCCAGTACCGGCCTTACCGACCAGACTTACCAGCTGAATGTCATCATTCATCAACAGATCAAGAGCAAACTGCTGCTCCCGGTTGCGCGAATGGATACCCCAGATACCCTCTTTCGGCAGACGGATCAGAGCAACAACCCGACGCATGGTCTGGTCATAGCGACCAAGCGCCGTATGTGATGGGTTGGATGAATCGGTCAGAGTA
>CBDUUF010000192.1:0-4226 GCA_965370375.1 uncultured Desulfuromonadaceae bacterium | reverse complement strand
TAGACAACTATACTTTAGATGGAACGATTGCCATCGATGAAGTGACTTACCCCGAAGCGGCTCATTGGTTTGGCTGGGATGGGGTGACAGCAGGATTTGTGGCAACGCGTCCTTAATTGAGCGAAAACCACTAACATCAAAGCCCTGGTACGCATTGCGTGTCGGGGCTTCTTTTTGCAACGACAGAGTGTGTGCTTGCAGAATATTGATCAATGAGGAACTGCTGTGGAAAAACCACTTAAATTATGAATAGCAACGAAATCAAGCTGGAAGGGTAAACGATATACGGGTTCCTTGACCGGGAGTGCTCTCAATCTTAATCGCGCCACTGTGCGATTCAACGATCTGTTTGACAATGCTCATGCCGAGGCCGAGGCCACCGATTGAAGTATCGGATTGATCGGCACGGTAGAAATGGTCGAACATCTGCGCCATCTCTTCTTCAGTCATGCCTATCCCCTGATCGGTAATTGTGACACGGAAATTATCGTCAGTTGCGTCCAGCGTGGTGCTGATGGTGCTGCCGGAGTCGGAATATTTGATGGCATTACTCAACAGGTTTTCCAGTACCTGGGTAATTCGATCCTGATCAAATTCCCGAGTTAGCAACTTGGCGGTTTTGATCTCCAGCGTAAAGGTATGATCCTGATTGAGGGTTTCATGCTGGCGTACAATGTCAGTTACCAGCCTGAGCAGGTCGATATCGTTCAGGTGCAACGGCAGTGGAGTCCCCTTCTGGAGCCGACTGACATCGAGCAGATCGTCAATTATTCGGGCCAGAACGTGCCCTTTATTGCAAAGTTCAGCGTGGAAATCGTGCTGTTGTTGCAGGCTGAGAACATCACCAGTGTTATCCCGCAGCAACTCGGCATAGCCAATTATAGAGGTTAGCGGCGTGCGCAACTCGTGGGCGGCGGTCGAGATGAAATCATCCTTGGCCTGATCGAGTTGGAGCTGTTTTTGCTCGGCTTTTATCTGCTCGGTGACATCCTGGCCGACACTGAGCACTCCAACTAGTCGTTCCGTCTCATCAAAAACCGGGCGGTTGTTCCATGAAATCCAGACTCGATCGCCGTTTTTACAAATATTTTCGTTGATATTGTTTGCAAATTCGTCAGGCTCCCGGCAGATACCATCGATCATATCTTTCAGATCACTACCGTCAGAGGCTTGTTCCGGAACGATCGTTCCTATCACCTTTTTGCCAGTCAACTCCTCTTTTGTGAAGCCAAAAAAACGTTCTGCAAAATCGTTAAGGAATGTCACTTCGCCCTGAAGGTTCCAGCGCAAGATGATGGCATTGGCATTTTCAACCAATTCCCGGTAGTTCTGCTCGCTTTGTTGTAACGCCTTGCCGGTGCGAGCCCGTTCGGTAACTTCGTTTTCCAGGTGGCGGGTGCGGGTTTTGACCTGGCTACGCAGCAACAGGATGAATGCCAGCATGAAGCAAATAGCGGTGGTAACTGCTAACAGTGTCGGTTTGACCCAGGCCGGCGTGCCGCTTTTGCCGACCACGCCGAGCCAGCGTTCGAGCGCCTGGTAGTAGAGCGATGATCGGTCTTTTTTTAACTCGCCAAGGTGCAGATCAATCGCCTGCAACAAGTCGGCGTGTGTGTCTTTTGCTGCCGCATAGTGCACCCGAATCGGATTGAAGACCAGCGGTGAGGCGTGTACTCTGAATTTATTTTCTTTGCCGATCGCATACATGCTTCCGACCACACCGGCGTCGACATTGTGGTTTTTAAGCAAATTGAATACTTTATCGAAGTTGTCGACCTCGACGAAATTGACATTGATGCCGAAATTTTTCAGCATATTGCGCAACGCCTTATAGTGGATATCCCGGCGCATGACGGCGATTTTTTTATCCTCCAGATCGAAAAATGACTCGATCTCAGTATCTTGCGGTGTGTAGAGAGTCCCCCAGACGGCTATAGCGTTGACCTGATTGTAGTCGTAGATTTTTGCCCTAGGATCAGACCAGGCGATGGTGACCATCAGGTCAATTTCGTGGTTTTTCAGTTTTTCCAGGCAGCGTTTAAAGGTGTCGGGAACGTATTCGATTTGCCAACCTTCTTTTGCGGCAACGTCGTTGAGTAGATCGACCAATAGGCCAGCGGCTTTTCCGGAATCATCAATGAAAGAGAGAGGCGGGTTTTGTTCCAGACCGGCACGGATGGTTTGCGCTGAAGCTGGTGTGACGGTCGCAAGCAGCAACACTATCAGGCAGGTTGCGAGGAAAAGCGCTTTGAATTGCACAACAAGACGCATGAATGTGCCTCAGTGATGGACTGTCAATGTGTGAAAGCAATTGAATGAATCGATTTTAACACACAAGAGAACTTATAACAAATACTGTTCATTTTCCCTTCTTTGTGCGGGTGTTTATTTTTCGAAATAAGTGTAGCCGTTGAGGTTGTTGGCGTACTCTGTCAACAGCGTCTGGCGTTCCGCGACACTGATTTTACTATCCCGCACGGCTTGTTCGGCGCGATCACGAAAAGTTTCAAATAGAGACTGTGTCTGATATTCGACCATGCCGAGGACCTCACCGATGGTGTCGCCGGTTATCTCCTTAATTACATCGAAGCTGCCATCGGGATTGATGCGTACGCTGATCACATGGGTATCGCCAAACAGGTTGTGCAAATCGCCGAGCGTCTCCTGGTAGGCACCCATCAGAAAAACGCCGAGCAGATAGTCCTCCCCATCGCGCAGCGGGTGTACCGGCAGGGTGTCCTGTTCCTGACCATACAGGAAGAAGCGATCGAGTTTGCCGTCGCAGTCGCAGGTCAGATCAGACAGGATCGCCTGGCGTTCAGGGCGCTCATTATGTCTATGTAGCGGCATGACCGGGAAAATCTGGTCGATGGCCCAGGTGTCAGGCAGGGACTGGAAGACGCTGAAATTGCCGTAGTAGATGTCGGAGAGAATCTGCTTCAGTTCAACCAGGTAAGCCGGCAGTTGATCTTGCTTCGGTGCAGAGTTGAGGATCTTATGGGCGACGGCGAGGAACAGGTTCTCCGAGCGGGCGCGTTGCGGCAGACTGGCCGTGCCGCAGCGGAACAGTTCGCGCATCCGGTCACGGCAGGCCAGGGCGTCAGTATAGTTTTTCTCGGTTGCCGATCCGGTTAGTGTGGTGTGCATGGTGAACAGTTGTTGCAGCGGCTCCGGGTCGCTCTCGGGTAAATGGTCCGGCAGAGTGATCGGCTCGAAGCGCATCTCGTCCAGAATGTTGAACAACAACATTGAGGAGTAGGCGACGGTGGCCCGGCCCGACTCGGTTATCAGCTCTGGATGGTTGATGCCGATCGGATCGAGGGTCTGCTGCACCGTTTCAACGATGCTGGCACAATAGTCGTCGAGTGAATAGTTGCGCGAGTTAACAGCGTTGCTCCCGGTCCCCATATAATCAACCGCCAGGCCGCCGCCGAGATCGAGGCAGTTCATGTCGGCCCCCTCGTTGACCAGTCCGGCGTAGAAACGGCACGCTTCGCGTACCCCCTCGCGGATTTCAGCCAGATCCGGAATCTGCGAGCCGAGATGACAGTGCAGCAGTTGCAGGCAGTCGAGCATCTGCTCACTGCGCAGGCTGTCGACCAGCGCCATCAGCTGTGCCGTGCTCAGACCGAAGCTGCTGCGATCACCGCTGGTCTCGGTCCAGAGCCCGCCGACCTTGGCCGAGATTTTGACCCGGGCGCCGATCAACGGCCGGATGCCGAGGCTCCGGCTGCGCTCAAGCAGGCGTGGCAGCTCATTCAGCGATTCGATAACAAAGAAGCAGCGGTAGCCGAGTTTGTCAGCCCAGAGTCCGAGATCGATAAATTCACGATCCTTGGAGCCATTGAGGATCAACACGCCTCCCTCGGGCAGGTGGGCGAGGGCGATCATCAGCTCGGCTTTGCTACCGGCTTCGAGGCCGTGCTGGTAGCGGGCGCCAAATTCACAAATTTCCTCGATAACCTGACACTGCTGATTAACCTTGATTGGAAAGACGCCGCGATAATTACCACGATAGCCGCTACGATCGATGCTGCGGCGAAAGGTTTCGTTGAGGCGGCTGATGCTGAGGTCGAGCAGGTTTTCGATGCGCAGCAACTGCGGCATAACGTGGCCGCGTTGTTCGATACCGTTGACGATGTCGATGAGCGAGACCGATACCACACCGTCGGGAAATGGCACTGTGACCGCCACCTCACCTTTGGCATTGAGGTCGAAAAAGCCCG
>CBDUUF010000191.1:0-4229 GCA_965370375.1 uncultured Desulfuromonadaceae bacterium | reverse complement strand
AGTTACATGGCGTCGTAAAAAATTCGCACTCCGGCGTTACAACTCTGTTTCAGTACTTTGACATACGGTGTATGCCTTCACCCCTGAAAAAGAGTTGCGCCTTTGGGTGCAAAATTTTTACTTAGCCAAGGTTTTATTATTCAATTTTTGATTTTACTGGAAACACGATGAACAACAAACTGACTGTTAAAGATCTTGACCTCAAGGGAAAACGCGTCTTCTGCCGGGTTGATTTTAATGTCCCGATTGATGCCGATGGTAATATTACTGACGACACCAGAATTGTCGCGGCGCTGCCGACCATCAGGCACATTATTGCCGCCGGTGGACGGTTGATTCTCGCTTCACATCTCGGGCGCCCCAAAGGGCAAGCGGATCCGAAATTCAGTCTTGCTCCGGTCGCCCCGTATCTCGGCAAACTGCTCGGGCAGACGGTGCGCATGGCCCCTGATTCGGTCGGCAAAATAGTTAAAGAGATGGTCGACGAGCTGCATAATGGTGACGTGCTGCTACTGGAGAATGTCCGGTTCCACGCCGGAGAGACCAAAAACGATCCGGACTACAGTCAACAACTGGCGAGCCTGGCTGAGCTCTTTGTCAACGACGCTTTCGGCACCGCTCACCGGTCCCACGCTTCAACCGAAGGGGTTGCCCGGATTCTCGATCAGGCCGCTTGCGGCATGCTGATGCAGGAAGAGCTACGCTACCTGATCGGTGCTCTGGCTAAACCGGAGAAACCATTTGTAGCAATCCTCGGCGGGGCCAAGGTGAGCGACAAGATTCTGGTAATTGAGAATCTGCTCGATAAGGTTGACAGCCTGATCATCGGCGGTGGCATGGCCTACACTTTTATCAAGGCGCAAGGGTTTGAAGTCGGCAAATCGCTGGTTGAAGAAGACCGTATCGAATTGGCGGCCAAACTGCTGAAGCGAGCCGAGGCGGCTAACGTCGAGATTCTGTTGCCGGTCGATCATCTGGCCGCATCTACATTTGCTGCCGATGCCGATTTTTCAATCTGTGACAACGACAACATACCGGCCGACAGCATGTGTCTTGACATCGGACCGGAGTCGATCAAACTCTTCTGCGCTACCGTGGCTGCTGCAAAAACGATAGTCTGGAATGGGCCGATGGGCGTATTTGAATTCGCGGCCTTTGCCAAAGGGACTTTTGCCGTGGCCGAAGCGCTGGCAGAATCGGCAGCGTTGACCATCGTTGGTGGTGGCGATTCGGTCGCTGCAGTCAACCGTAGCGGACTGGCTGACAGGATGACCCATATTTCAACCGGCGGCGGCGCCTCACTAGAGCTGCTTGAAGGCAAAACCCTCCCGGGAATCGCTGCCCTGAGTGACTACTGATATTAAGGAGAGACTATGCGTAAACCATTTATCGCCGGTAACTGGAAACTGAATAAAACGATTGACGAGGCCAAAGCGTTGGTTGCAGCGCTAAAAACCGCAGTAGCCGGTGTCGACTCGGTCGAAATAATGGTCGCCCCGACCTTCACCGCACTCAACCCGGTCGCCGCTGAACTGCAGGGGAGCAACGTCCTGCTCGGTGCGCAGAATTGCTATCCGGAGACCAACGGTGCTTTTACCGGCGAACTCTCCCCGGAGATGCTCAAAGATGCCGGTTGTCAGGTAGTAATTATCGGCCACTCTGAGCGCCGACAGCTGTTCGGCGAGCTCGACGAGTTTATCAACCGTAAAGTAAAGGCGACTCTGGCCGCTGGCCTGACAGCAATCCTCTGTATCGGCGAGACCCTTGAACAGCGGGAAAACGGCGACATGTACGATGTGTTGACTGCTCAATTGCAAGGCGGCCTGGCCGGACTAAACGCTACACAGATGCAACAGGTTATCATCGCTTATGAGCCGGTCTGGGCCATCGGCACCGGAAAAACCGCCAGCAACGACGAAGCGCAGGAGGTTCATTCCTTCATCCGTGGTCTATTGCAGGGCACGATTGATCAAACGACCGCCATGGCAACCCGAATCATCTACGGCGGCAGCGTCAAGCCGGGCAATGTCGATGGCCTGATGGCAGAGTCTGACATCGATGGTGCTCTGGTTGGCGGGGCCAGTCTAAATGTTGATGACTTCGCGCGAATTGTCCGTTTTCAATAGCTTTTTTACTTTTCCTTTACCGGTAACTATGCTAGAGTCCGCTCTTGCTAAAATCTGAAGCACAGGAGTGACAAGAAAAAATGGCTACATTACTTATAGTTCTTCACGTAACCGTATGCTTGGCTCTGATCGTTATTGTTCTATTTCAGTCCGGTAAAGGCGCGCAGATCGGAGCCTCATTCGGTTCCGGTTCGAGCCAGACCGTATTCGGTGCCGGTGGTGGTAAAAACTTCATGCATCGAGTCACGGTCAGCGCTGCAGTCATCTTCATGCTGACCAGTTTGACTCTGGCTTACTTTTACGGTCAACCGGGCTCATCGAGCATCATGCCGGATTCAGTTCAATCAGCGGCTCCGGCGTCTTCAGCACCACCTGCTCCGACTTCTCCGGCAGGAAAGTAAGATAGAAACAGTTTTCCCTATTGACACAAGGAAAACGAATCAGTATATATATTTTCCCTTAGCCGAAGTGGTGGAATTGGTAGACACGCACGCTTGAGGGGCGTGTGACTTAACAGTCGTGCGAGTTCGAGTCTCGCCTTCGGCACCAAAAAATGTAAAAGGCCCTGATCAGAAATGATCGGGGTCTTTTTTTATTTAAATTATTTGTATTGCAAAATTTACAATATTAACATACGCTAACTATCACATGTAAACACTGATTAAATAACACCTTTTTTTACAACCAGAACCAAACAAAAACAGTTAAGGAGAAAGTCGATGAGAGTATTGCACGTAATGATGATCGTTGTCCTCACACTATTTCTGGCCACGACAAGCTTCGCTAGAGGCGGTGGTGGTAGTGGCTCCAGTAACGGTGGCTCAAAACATTATGGGTCGGGAACGCAAGATTCCAGTAATGCTGGCAGGTCTGAATATAATTACAGAAATCAAGAGATGAAAGAGACCAACAATCCGGAAAAAGGCAAAATGAACCGTGAAATGAAGCGGGAATATGAGCAGAAACGCGAACGTATCCATGAAAAATATCGAGACAAAGAACGCGCTATTGAAAATAAATATTCTAAAGAAAAGCAGAAGGATCAGAAGAGAGCCCAGAAAAATTATCAATCACAGATGAAGCAGATGAATAAAGAACGAGAACAAGAAACTAACCATCTGAGAGAAAATTACCAAGTCGATGATTGACTTGTCGCAGACTACTGATAGTATTTAATCATCGCATTCGGGCGGCGCAAAGCCGCCTTTTTTTTATGTCTAATCAACGATCAATCCCCACGAACATCGTGCAATATCTTTTCTGTCAGCAAGTCAGCATGTTCGAGAACTTGCGCTATCCCCTTTTTATCTATTTCATCCCAGTGCATACCGGCCGCGACCAGAACGGTTATCCCCAATTGTCTGGCAAGGCGCCGGGCTGTTTTTTCAACCACAACATCTTCCTTGTGCCCAGGGACAGTTATTAAGCCGACATGAACTCCGTCGTCAGCATCATCAGACAACGTACCTACCGCCACAGCCCCGACATGCGGCTGTTCGCCACCAGTGATCACCACATGCAAGTCTTTGCCAATATACTGGACATGGGCACTGACCTGATAAGCCCCGTCACCAGCATCGATGTGAAATATTGGAGTACCTTCCCTGTGCGGCATTGCAATACCTTTCAGTTGGAGTGGAGATGGTTAGTTTAGCGTAGATGGGAGGGTGGATAAACCCAAAACCGAAGAATAGCCTGACACATCATTTTTTTACTAACCGTATTAAACGTTCGATATCTCCATCAATTAATGCCTGCTTTTTTGCTCTGGTCCATTTCTTGATCTGACGTTCTCTACCTACTGCATCTTCTTTTGAGTCGAATTGCTCATTATATACAAGAGTACATGGTCTACGAGCTGCGGTATACATTGCTCCTTGACCTATATTATGAGCACTTAGTCGCTTCACAATATCATTTGAGTGACCGACATAATATGAGGCATCAGAACATTGCAGGATGTAGACAAACCAACTGTTCATAAAATTTCAATCAATAGAAATTAACAACTCTGAAATACATTAGATATGTCCTGAGCATGTCGAAGGACACCATTCGACTCTTTTTATACGTGCCTGGCGGCCCGCCATGTCCTTCGGTATA
>CBDUUF010000190.1:0-4238 GCA_965370375.1 uncultured Desulfuromonadaceae bacterium | reverse complement strand
CCCGGTGGCGTTGATCGCCAATATCATCAGGGTGAGTGGAACCGGAATCCTGGCGCACTTCTTTGGCAGTCAGGTCGCCAGAGGGTTTCTGCATACGTTTTCGGGGATTGCCGTATTTATGTTCGGTCTTGCGGTGCTGGCGTTCGAGTATTATTTACTGGCAAGGTTTCCCTTGCATCACTCTGAGGCGTCAGCCAACGAAACCGGTCCGGGGGGAGTATGAATAATCTGGCATTTTTGCTTTCAGTTGTTCTGCTTTCTGCAGGCATCGCGTTGACGGTAATTGTCGGTAGTCGTGACCTGCCGATTATTGCCGTCACCAATATTGAACGATTGCCGGTCAATATTAACGGCTTTGTCGGCGGCGATGATCGTTACACCGATGCGATTTATGCAGAACTGAACGCAGATCTATATCTCTACAGGCATTATCGTTCCGATGCCGGTCAGGCACTTGATCTCTATATCGGCTATTACGGGACCGCCAAAGGTGGGCGTTCGACGCATAATCCTAATGCCTGCCTGCCGGGTGCCGGTTGGGCGATCACCGCTACACAGGCAGTAGAGTTGGCGTTGGATGGCGAGCCATCAAAACAGGTGCGCTACCTTGCGGCCACTCGCGATGGCAGTTTTGTGATCATCTACCACTGGTACCAGTCAAACAAAAACGAAGTGCTGGGTAGCGGAATCAGCCAGAATATTGCGCGCTTGAAAAACCGTCTGCTGCACAACCGGGACGATGGTGCATTCGTACAGGTTTCTCTTTTCTCGACCAAAGACAATCTGGTGGATGCCAGGCGGATCGGGTTCAACTTTGCCCGGAAGGTCACCATGTTGCTGGCGGATTATTGGCCGGAAGAAACAGGTAAGGGGTAGTCATGGCGGCGAAATATTGGCTGACAGGTGTGGGAACGTTATTGCTCTTGGCCGCGTTGCTGTTGGGTGCATCGAATACACCATTGCTGACGACAGCCACGCTTGACAATAGTCCGGGGCAAGGAGGAGGCGGGGTGACAAAACTTGTTTTTATCCATCATTCGGTCGGCGGACATTGGTTGGCGCACGACTATGGCGGCCTGGTTTCCGAGTTGAACCGGAACGGGTTTTATGTCAACGACATTGCCTACGGTTGGCAGCCGGCGCAATCGGCAACATGGACGGGGCGACTGCTTGGTCTGTTCGGGGCCTCACCGACCGGAGCCAGCCAGATCGGTGATCGCACCGATATCGGTAATTTCCCCGACTGGTTCATTGGCCCGGATGCCTCGATGATCATGGCTGCGGTCTACCGGGAAAACAGTGAGACAGCTGCATTCGGTGAACACGGTAATGCTGTGTCAGCTGCACCGCTTGCCAACCCCGGTCTGGAGATTGAGAACACCGTTGTCATGATCAAACCTTGCTATCCGAATTCTCTCTATCGGGGCGGCGGCGCTGATGAGCCGAACGCAATCGCTGACCCACCGCGAAATTTTACCGCCGGCTCCGAGCAGCATACGGTTGCCAACAGTAAACGGATCTACAACGATATTCTGAATTATTTTGCGAGTCGTCCTGACAAGTTCTTTGTGTTGGTGACGGCTCCGCCAAGGGTTGAATTGCCGGACAACGGCAGGGTTGCCCGCGCTTTCAGTAACTGGCTGGTCCACGACTGGTTACAGGAGAATGAATATCCGGGGAACAATGTCATGGTGTTTGATCTCTTCAACGTTTTGACTTCGGGTGAGAATTGGCAGAATAACGATCTCGGCGCGTCGACAGGGAATCATCATCGCCTGCTGGACGGTGTGGCGCAGCATCAGGTCAGGGACGACGGCAACGTGCTGATCTATCCACGCGATGGCAACAATAATCATCCATCGCCCGCGGGCCTGCAGAAGGCGACCGGTGAATTTGTCGAGCTGTTTAGATTTAACTATGGCCGCTGGGCTGATGACGGTAATGGCAGGGTGACGCAAGCAGAACCTTGAACAGGGAGAACCTAGATGGTTGAGACCCGGAATCAGGTTGAAAATTCAATAAATATTCTACATACGCTGAATCGCTTGGCAAAGATTGCCGGCGGTAACGGCAGTGGAACGTTTGTGTACGAGGACCATTATTTTCGTGCGCAGCTGAATCGCTATTATCACACACTGCAATTCATTGCTGCCGAGCTTGACAGCGGGCTGCGTATCCTCGATATCGGCAATTATCCGGGGCATCTGCAGAAATGTCTGCTCGATCTCGGCTTCGAAGTCGATGGGCTCGATATTGTGCCGGAACGGATCCCGGATACGTTGGCTGATTGCCGCAAGCGGACGACCGGTGCCGATATCGAAAGTGAATCGTTTGCTGCCGATATTGGGCAGGGCTATTCAGCCGTACTGCTACTCGAGGTAATTGAGCATCTGCATGTCAATCCGTTGCATCTGCTCGGAGAGATCAACAGACTGCTGCCGGATGGCGGCCGTTTGATTCTGTCGACACCGAATCTGCTCTCGTTGCGTAACCGGTATAATTTTATTTTCGGCAAGCAGACCTTTGAACACCCCTTAAGCGTCTATGAGAAGCTCGATCGGCACGGTTCACGTGGTCATCAGCGGCTCTATTCCAGTCGCGAGCTTGTTGATCTTTTGAATGTTTTCGGTTTTGAGGTTGATACGATTCTGGCCGCCGATGACAAATCGCCGTGCCTCGACCTCAACCTTTTCCGGGACCGGTTGCCGGATGATTTCCAGCATGAAGTGTTTCGTGGCTTCTGGAGCCTGAACCGTTCAAAAAAAGGCCGGATCCGGCGTCGGGCTGAAGTCTATCTGAACCACCGCTACCCGAACCTGTCCGATACGATCTATATCGCCGCAACCAGGAAAAGAGAGTTTAACCGTGACCTGCTGGTTGAACGATTGATTCAGGCCGATCCCTGGATCGACCCGGATAAACTGAGCCAGCAAAATGGGGGGAGACGGGCGTCATAATGACCCAGCCGGCACATAAAATTATTTCGCATGGCTCAATCTACCTGGCCGGGAACCTGCTGCGTTACTCTGTCAGTTTTATCATGCTGCCGATCTATACCCGGCTGTTGACGCCGAGTGATTACGGGACGATCGAACTGCTGTCAATGGTGTTTGATTTTGTCGCAATTATCTGCGGGCTGAAGATCGGGCAGGCACTGTTTCGATTTTATGCTGACTACACTGATGAACGTAATCGGGGGGAACTGTTGTCAACGGCGGTTATCCTGGCGATTGGTCTCAACCTGGCCGGCGTGACGCTGGTAGCGGCGGCTTCAGGCCCCTTGTCCATGTTTGTTTTTGGTGCCGATGGCAGTCGGAGTCTGCTGCTGTTGTTATCGTTAACCCTGTTGTTTCAACCGCTGATCGAAATTCCGATGGCATGGCTGCGCGTACAGCAGAAACCGTGGCATTTTATCTCTTTCAGTTCGCTGAAGTTGCTCCTGCAACTCGGATTTAATATCTACTTTGTAGTGATTCTCGGATTGAAGGTCGAAGGTGTTATTTACAGCGCCATCCTGACCAGTGCGAGCTTGGCGCTGCTGCTCGGCAGCTATTGCCTCCGCTCGACCGGTGTCCGGTTTTCACGCAAAAAAGCATCCGCGCTGGTCGCTTTCAGCTGGCCGCTGGTGTTGGCGAGTGTGGGCGCATTTTATGTGACCTTTGGCGATCGCTATTTCCTCAAACTGTTTTACGGTCTGAACGAGGTCGGGATTTATGCCCTTGGCTACAAGTTCGGTTTTTTACTCAGTTTTGTAGCAACGACACCGTTCCTGTCGATCTGGGATTCAGAGCGATACCGGATTCTGAAGCGTCCGGACGCCAAGGCCCAGTACCAGAAGATCTTCCTGTTTTACAGTGCTTTCTCGATCAGTGTGGCGGTGTTGATCGCCATATTTTCCAGAAACGTACTGATGGTAATGTCGGCTCCGGCTTTCTGGAGTGCACACAAGATTGTGCCGATAGTGCTGATTGCCTACCTGTTCCAGGGGCTGACCGCTTATTGCAACTTCGTCATTATGCTCGAAAAGAAGACCACCTATATAACCCGGGGATCGGCATTGGCTGCGGTCGTGATCACGGTCGGGTTTGCTCTGTTGATTCCGCAATTTGGTGCGGTCGGAGCCGCCTGGTCAACTGTTGTTGCTTTTGCTGCCCGCTGGCTTTATGTCTATCTAAAGGCCCGTCAGTTTTATGATATGGAACTGCGCTGGGGCAAGGTTTTGATAATCTGCTCGGTTA
>CBDUUF010000189.1:0-4248 GCA_965370375.1 uncultured Desulfuromonadaceae bacterium | reverse complement strand
CATCCGCCCGCTTCCCGAGAACATATAATAATGGGTTGATCTTAGCCGGAGCCTGAAAAACTTTCTGCATTAAAAATCGCCTTCCTAACAGTCTGTCGGACTTACCATGGACAGGCTGCTTGGGTGTATACATAGAAGAAGCACGGAAGCCTGTCAACTCTTCACCGCATATAGATAGACACCAAACCTGGTTCTACCCAGTCCAACAGTCGAAATCTGGCCATTATTCGCCAGTTACGCTCCACACTGGCTGGTTTTCGCCAAGCCAACCTACAATCGACATGTATATTATCCCGCTTGACACCTGTAAAAGCTCTGTCAAACTGAATGTCTACGGATATTTTCGGGCACTTTCTCCTCTTGGCATCTCTATTGCTCTTATGGACTAGATACAGCGAGACTCAAAACATTGTTTTAACTTTCATTGACACAGGTGTTTTAAGCAGCATAACCACTCACAACAAGGAGAATAAAAGATGAAAAAGTTCAACAAAGTTCTTTCGTTGGTTGTCATGGCAGCTATCGCCCTGGCCGCTCCAGCTCTGGCCAAAGATCGTATCGTCTTCGGTGGCGGCCCGGCAGGTGGCACATTCCAGACCGTTGCTAACGCTATCCAGGTTTACAAGCCGGTTAAAGCGATGGAAGGGTTCACCGTTAAAGCCCAATCGTCAGCTGGTTCGGTCGAAAACCTGCGCAAGACTAACTCCGGTAAAATGGATTTCTCAACAGTCTACTCCGGACATGTATATCTTGGCGCCAACGGCATGATGAAGAATGACCCAACGAAGTACACCGACGTACGCGCGGTTGCCTTCCTGTACGGCGCTCCGGCACAGCTGGTTGTCCGCAAGGGCTCCGGCATCAAGTCGACCAAAGATCTGGCTGGCAAAAAAGTAGGTGTCGGCAATGCTGGCTCTGGTGCATTCGCCAACTGCGACCTCTTTTTCAATCACATGGGCGTATGGGACAAAATTGAGCGTAACGCCATGGGTTACAATGACGCAGCTGCCGCTTTCGGCAACAACCAGCTTGACGCCTTCTGGCTCTTTACTGCGTTCCCATCGGGCGCTGTTATCATGGCCGCTCAGACCAATGACATTGAATTGATCAACCTGGGCGCTGATGCTGAAGCTACAGGTTTCTTCGAGAAGTACCCCTACTTCTCAAAGCTAACTGTTCCCGCAGGTACCTACAAGGGTGTTGACGTCGACACTCCGTCATTCCAGGATTCGGCTCTCTGGGTTGCTAATAAGAATGTCTCTGATGACGTCGTATACGACCTCCTCACAGCGATCTTTACTGACGAAGGCCTGGCCCACATGGTGCAACAGAAAAAAACCTTTAAGGCAATGTCAGTTGCAAAAGGTGCAAATGGCATCGTAACTCCAATACATCCAGGTGCAATCAAGTTCTGGAAGGAGAAAGGCGTCCTCTAAGCCCTTCTCTGATAATTGCCCATTCGGGACAGGGTGCTTCAGTGCCCTGTCCCGAATTTTAAGCACAGCTGAATGGGAGCAGGTAACAGCGAATAAATGCTAATATACATTTTATTCTTTGTTCCGTGCTCCTGATTTATTTTACAACAATCTTCAACCAACCCGAGGTTTTCCGTGTATAGCGAATTAAAACGATTTGAACAAATACTATTTGATATCTGCGCTCTAACCCTGCTGCTGTTTTACTCTTATGCGGCCGTAATTTCTCCAGCGGCTACCCAGTACCACCGTGGCGTTTACGTTATCATTACATACGTCTTGGTGTTTATGTTGTACAAATCCAAATCGACACTAATGCGGGTGGTCGATTATATTTTGATAATCATTTCAATGGTGACCATCAGCTATTGGATGTACAATTTTGAAGTGATCAATTACCGTACCGGCATCGAGACAACGCTGGACACGGGCATGGCAATTGCCGGCGTTCTGGTCAGTATCGAATTGGCCCGTCGTGTGGTTGGCAACATCTTTGTTGTTATCGGCGTCGTCATGCTCACCTATGGCGTCTACGGCGACTATATGCCAGACCTGATCTCACATGCTGGTGCAAGCTTTCCCGAACTTTGTGTCTCAATTTTTTATAAGAGCGACGGCATTTTCGGCATTATGGCCAATGTTCTAGCCACGTATATTCTGCTGTTTGTTCTGTTCGGCGCCTTTCTGGAAAAGTGCGGCGCTCAGAAGTTTTTTATCGACTTCCCCTTGGCCGCTGTTGGGCACAAAATTGGTGGACCGGCTAAAGTCGCAGTTATCGCCTCCGGCTTGTTTGGCTCCATTTCTGGCAGTGCCATCGCCAATGTTGTCTCGACCGGAGCATTTACCATTCCGATGATGAAAAAAGCCGGCTTTAAACCACATATAGCTGGCGGTATTGAGCCGGCTGCATCAATTGGCGGGATGTTCATGCCGCCGATCATGGGTGCTGGCGGCTTTATCATGGCCGAGCTGACTGGTGAACCTTATTCACGGATCATGCTCGTCGCTCTGTTCCCGGCGCTTATGTATTTTTTCAGTGTCTTTGTTATGGTTCATTACGAAGCCAAGAAAATGAATATCGTCGGCGAAAAATCCGAACACAGTGCCTGGGAAATTTTCAAAGCTGAGTGGTACTACACCCTCCCGCTGATCGTGATTACTATCTTTATGCTTTATGGCTACTCACCAGGCTATTCCGCTATCCTCGGCCTTATCTCCTGCATTGTCGTAGCGTGGGTTCGCAAAGAGACCAGGATCGGCCCAAAGGAGTTTCTGGAAGCGGCACGCAAAGGTGCCGAGAACAGCCTTAAAATCGGTGCGACAGTCGGCGTTATCGGTATCATCATCGGTGTTTTGACCTATAGTGGACTGGTACTGACCTTTGCCGACATCGTTATTGAGCTGGCTGGCGGTTCACTGGTCATGACCATCGTGCTGATTGCTCTGGCTTCACTGGTTCTCGGCATGGGTGTTCCGGTCACTGCGGCCTATCTGATTACCGCTGTTGTGGCAGTCCCGGCGTTGACCCATCTCGGCGTCAATGTACTGGCCGCGCACATGATCGTCTACTGGCTGTCTCAAGATTCAAATATTACCCCGCCGGTCTGTATCGCCGCTTTTGCCGGGGCGACCATTGCCAAAGCCAATATGTGGAAAACGGCATTTGCTGCCTTCAAGTTTGCCAAATTTCTTTATCTTGGTCCGCTGTTGTTCGGCTTTGTCCCAGGCTTCTCCCTCGATGGATCGTCGACGGATCTCATCAAAGCCTTTATCTTTATTTTCTTTGGTACCTGGCTCTACTCCTACCTGTTGAGCGGAATATGGATGCAGACCTGGTTTGGCAAGAAGCAGGCGACCTGATAAAATCGGCGCATACATAATGGAATAAAAAAGGGCCATTGCATAACGCAACGGCCCTTTTTCTTTCTATTTAACACAATATCCTAAGTGGGCATGATCTCGACCTGATCACCGGCCTGAACCGATCCGCCTTCAATCACCCGGGCAAAGATCCCCTCTTTCGGCATCACACAATCCCCAGCTTGATGATAGATATTACAACGGGTATGGCACTCCTTGCCGATCTGGGTGACTTCAAGTAAGGTCACTCCGACCTTGAGCCGGGTGCCGATAGGCAGGGTAAACAACTCAATCCCTTTTGTCGTCAGGTTTTCGGCAAAATCACCACTATCGACGTCAAGCCCCATATCTTGCATCTTCCGAATACTTTCACTGGCCAGCAGGCTGACCTGACGATGCCAGTCACCGGCATGGGCATCGCCGACCAGTCCATGCTCAGGCCGCAACACGACCGAGTCAACCGGAGTTTTTCGCTCCCCTTTGCTTTCGCTGATACAGACAGCGACAATCTGTGCGGTCACATTAGCCTCCGATACTCGACATGGTAAACGGTTTATGTTCTAAGTCCTCATCAATTTTGTGTCGGGACGGCTTGCCTGACACAATCTCTTGCAAGAGTTGCTGTAGACTGTTGTCATCAGATCTCTGCAGACACGGCTTCAGATCAACCGCCTCTTCAGACAATAGACAACTTTTGGCAAAGCCGTCCGAAGTTACCCGCAACCGATTGCACGATGCACAAAAGTGGTCGCTCATCGGTGTAATAATTCCGATAGTTCCAGCCGCATTCTCTATCCGGAAAGGCCGGGCCGGACCACACTGCCGAGAAGTCTCAAGCGGCGCAAGATCAAACTCGCTCCTGATCTGCGCAAGTACATCTTCGCCAGACAACAACCGTTCCTGCCAATCCGTT
>CBDUUF010000188.1:0-4283 GCA_965370375.1 uncultured Desulfuromonadaceae bacterium | reverse complement strand
CAGAAAGAACCCGATCACGCAGCACCGCATCCGGAAAGGCAACGTAGAATCCGAACAGGAAACAGAACTTAAAAACGAACAGCATCAACAATATAAGCAGGAGTTTACCCGTACGGAACTGCTGCCATGTCAACGGCCATAAAACTCGCATACTAGCTTTCTCTCTGCACTGCTTCGACCTGCAGGCTTACATCGACCAGAGACGGATCATCAAAACGCTTCTTGACCTTGAGTTGTCGCACATTCAATAACAGATCAGCCTTGTCAAACAGTTTCAGCAACAAGACCAGCTGATCAAAGCGGATCTTTTCCAGGCGCAGATCGACCGCCTCAACCCGAAAACCTTCGCGCCGGGTCGGCGACTGCGGTCGCATCGAAACCAGCCTGTCCCGGAGACCGAGTTGGCCACTGTTTTTTTCGATCAGGGCAAACAGGGAAACAGGTTGTCTTTGATCGGTCTTGCGTTCAAGCTGCGCCAGTTGCACTTTGACCTTGGCAATCTCGGCCTGCAGGAGGCGGGCATTATCGACCTGTTCCTGCTTTTCAGTCAGGCTTGTGTCCATACCGTTCAACATCTCTGTCAGTGGCACAATGAGACCGAACACCAACAGCAACAATAATACGATTGCACCGCCACCGAACAGAAACTGTCTCTCGCGCAGGTTCAGGTTTTTCATCATCGGTCGCCTCCCGCAGCACTGAAATCGATATCGACCCGGAAATCCACCCGACTGCCGTCAACACTCATCTTCGCATCACCAATCTGCACCTGCGTGAAAACCGCTTGTTGGCGAATCCGCGCCGCCAGCTGGTCAACACCATCGAAGCTGTCAGCCCGTCCATACAAAGCGACTCCTTCGACATCGAAATCAAATCGCTGCACGTCGATCCCGACATCGCTGCCGATCCCCGCCGTCAACGCATCAAGCACCTGTAGTGGATCAATCTGCGTAGCACCGAGCGAGCGACTCTCTGCATGCAGTCCGGCCAGGTTACTTGCCATAAACAACGGCACATCCGCCGGCACCGGCGCACCCGGGAAACTCTGACGATAGATCGTTTGCAAGGTCCGATCCAGACTTGCCAGGTCACCCGCCTTGCGCGCATAACCGAACCAGAAACCAGATGCGGCGGTGACCAGGGCCAGAGTGAGCAAGACTGCGATAGCGATCAACTGGCGCCGGAATGGGGCCAGACTACCGCGATAAGCGTAACGGCCCTGACGTAAATTACAGCAGGCTTTGCTGTTCGGTGCAGTTGCTCGATGCGCCAAGGCCAAAGCCGGCAGATATTCAGCCGACAGACGACCGGATTCAAACTTTGCTTCAGGCACCGTGGCCCCCGGCAACCGGTCGATCAATTCCCGTTGCCGCTGGGCGGTCAACCCGGCACCGACCAGAAAAATCGGCGGCCTTTCCGGTAGCTGTGTGAGCAGAACCTGCGTGTCACGCAACACCGCATCAGCGAGAGCAGCGTCGGTCATCGTCTCGGTAATAATCGACTGCCGATAAGATTGCATAACACCCGCTGCACTCCTGGCCACGACATAGCCGCCTGCGCGAATCGTCACCAGAATGGCGTCTGGCGTCTCTTGCGATAAAACCTGCAAATCGGCAAACGGGGCTACATCGAGCACCCGCAACGGCAGCTGCTGCCGATCAAATGCTTCCAGGAACTGCGCAACCTCCGTCTCGGGAACAGCCAAGGCGATTGACCGAAACAGGTCGCCATCGCGACCAGTCGGCAACACGGTTGTCAGATAATCATCGAGGTCAAGCGGGAGTTTTGCCGCCAGTTCAAGTGGCGCGGCCGCAGCAACTTTACGCTGGTCGGAAAACGGAAAGGTAACGGTTCGCGAAAGGAGATTATCAAACGGCAAGGCTGCAGCCATACGGGTTG
Organism: uncultured Desulfuromonadaceae bacterium; assembly: GCA_965370375.1. Classification (GTDB taxonomy): domain Bacteria; phylum Desulfobacterota; class Desulfuromonadia; order Desulfuromonadales; family UBA2294; genus Kmv16. The sequence goes on along the minus strand of CBDUUF010000188.1, from coordinate 2,384 downwards.
TGACCACACCCCACCCGGCAACGATCTCGGCAACCGCTTCAGCCGCCTGATCAATCCCGGCAATTTCCCGGTTGGCTATTGCCCGGATAAACAGACCATCTGCGCCCTGTTCCAGACAGACAACATGCAGCCGACTCCGATCAACATCCACGCCGATATAGGTTTTGGCCATTACAACACCCTCTGAAAAAGAATTCTGTTGTGTTCCTTGGCTACGACACCGAGTATCGTTATCCGACCATCGTTCACCCGCCCGGTCGACGCAATCTGGTAACGTTGACTCTTGACGTCGATAAAACTATGGATAAAACCGTACAGGCTCTCCAGCCCCGGCAGATCCTTGACTTGACTGACCGCCGTAAGCGGTTCTTCCTGCCGGGCCGTCAGCAGCGTCTCGACCGCTGTAACATCCATCTCATCGGCCAACGCTAACAAAACCTCACGGCTGGCGGTATTGACGTTAACCTGCGCGCTGCCGTAAGCCGTCACATGTGGTCTGAGCCGCGCCAACAGTTCAGAGTCATACCCTTCAACAAGAGCTAACTCATCGAGACTATCGAGCGGGCCGTTCTTGCACTGGTGCGGCACAGTTCGTGAAATATAGACCGAATTCTCCGCGCCCTGAACTTCAGGCTCATCATCCGTATCGATCCAGTCGATCAATGTAGCGACCAGAGCATCTGGAGTATCGACATCAAGCGCCTCAAGCAGACGCTGATACCTGTCTCTGATTACGACATCGATATTCCCCTGTGGTGTGACCAGTCGATTGAGATCGACCCGGCCACCGAGATCGGTGATCTCAATCGTCACCGCGCCATCAGCCACCGGATATTCCTGTACCCCGATCGCCCAGAGCTCATCGGTAGAATCGTAGGCGTTACCGTCATCCTGCAGCAGCATCTTGCCAACTTCAAGACCACCCCTCGCCAAATAGTTGGCGCGGGTCGTATCACGAAAAGTTTCGGCCAGCCGCATGTCAACCAGGGTTGAGAATGACAGCTCGATCAACAGCGTCGCCAACAACGCCACCACCAGCAGGACCAGCAGCAATACCATGCCGCGTTCATTTTTCAGAAGCATATGTTTACCCTCCAAACGCCGCGATCGGCCACGCGGTCCGGAAGATCATTGCATCATCCTGCCGTTCAAAGGTCATGGAGACCGCCTGTGGTAACTTGCCGGTCTGATCTGAATCCCAATCGGCAGACCATTGGCCGTTGGCAAAAAAACGGAACGACAGCGATGCTATGCCATCGACGAGTCGCATAGCTCGCGGTGTGCCGATGGTCAGAGCCGACTGCTCACTCCGCTCCAGAACATACGGCCCTTGCTCGTCTTCGATTGCCGGACGTAATCGGTAAATAATACGTGACGGCAAGCCGGGTTGCGTTGCCAGCGGCGTACTGGCACTGCTGCTGAACTCAAGTAACTGCATACCGGACTGCAGACTGTTGCGAAAACGATTTTCAGGCTTACCCGGTCGAAACTGCAGGCTCTGCAGTTCACGACCAATACGACTGCTGATCACCCGACCGATATGGTACGCAGTATTCCCCTCGGCAATTCTGCTACGCGCCTGTTCGGCTGAGTTAAACGAGCGATAAACAGCCGTCAGTATCAAGGCTGAGATCGCCAGCGCCACCACCAGCTCGACCACGGTAAACCCGCGTTGGTTCGTGTTCATGGCGTCTCCCCCTGGCGCGCCATAAACGAGGTCAGATCGACCGCTTCGTTGCGGGCCGCTTGTCCCCAGGCGACGGTCACCGTAACCATTTCGATCGCCGGCAGCGGTGTCGGTTCCAGGGCAATGGCCCAACGATATAGCTCAAATGGCGAGGCAAACTGACCTTCGCGTTCACCAATCCCAGTCACGACCTGCTCACCGGTCTCGATCTCGGTCATTTTCTCCTGTGCCAGCAAGGTCGCCTGCGTCACCCGTTGCTGGGTCTCTGCCAGCTGAATAGTCCGGGTCTCCAGACCGAGCAGCGTCACCAACGCTATCCCGACGATCGCCAGGGCAATCATCACTTCGAGCAGGGTAAAACCGTTGTCGCATCCACCACTTTGCATCGTTTTATCCAGCGTTTAAAAATCCTTGTAACCGACATGTATCTCTGTCACCCCGGTCAACGACTGCATGTGCAGGGTCAGCACCTGTCCATCATCACCACGCAGGTGCAGCACCGTTTCATCGAGCCAGCCGACCGGTAAAATCCGTGTTTCAAACTGGCCGCTGCTGACCTTTTTCACCCCGACCAGTTCAACATCGAGCAACCGGACCGAATCCGGCATCTCGCTGCCGCGTCCATTGCCGCCAAGAGGCACCAGCTCACCATCGGCTTCCAGCCGCAGCCCCTCGATCCGTTGTTCGGTCAGATCGA
>CBDUUF010000187.1:0-4290 GCA_965370375.1 uncultured Desulfuromonadaceae bacterium | reverse complement strand
GGATAAAGGCATTTTTTGCTTACTTTTTGTTGCCGCTTAGACAAAAAGTAAGGCGTCTGGCGGGACGCGACCCGCCGATCTTGATCGTCCAAAAACTAGCCCCCCACCCTCTTCCAATCCCTAACCCGAAGCTGAACATTCTTCCGTCCCTGCCAGATATTAAAACCAGGTGCAACAAGAAAATCAGTCGGTGAGGACAATTCATCCATTCGCTCAGCCATCCCAAATGCAATACAAGGCAGTGAATAACCATCCTGCCGGACAGAAAATTTAAGATGACTACCACCTACAACCTGCAACCCCATAACACTCGCATCACGTAGGCAAAACAACGGTCCAGGATTCCCCATACCGAAGGGTGCCAACTGCTCCAGCTCCTCAATTAATGCAGCATTAATCTCTTCGATCAGGATATCCCCATCAAACTCAATTGTCGGCGTAACCCGACCCGGGCTCTCCGACGCAACTATCTCTTCAAACTGCTGTGCAAATTGATCGATGTCAGCCTCATCGATTGACATACCGGCGGCAGCGGCGTGACCACCAAAACTTATTAACAATTCAGAACATTGCTGGAGATTCTGATATAGATGCGATTCACGGGTCGAACGTGCCGAGCCTTTGCCGACACCAGAATCAAGCGCAAACAGTACCGTTGGACGATAGAAACGATCAACCAGTCGACTGGCGACGATACCGATAACTCCGGAATGCCAGAGATCCGAACCGAGGACAATCGAACGATTATCCTCCGGCAGTTCGGCGACTCTTTGCAGTGCGGTCTGTAGAGTATTACGCTCGATCGCCTGGCGTTCGAGATTAAAACAATCAAGTTGTTCAGCGATATCAGAGGCAAGTGATAAATCAGCGGTCAACAGCAATTTGACGCCCTGCGCAGCATCTTCAATGCGACCGGCGGCGTTAAGGCGCGGCGCAAGCTTGAAGCCGACAGCGGAACAGTCAATTTTGTCGACCTTGGCAACGCGCTGCAGAGCCTTTAAACCGGGCCTTTTACCTTTGGCAATAACCTGCAAACCGATCCTGGTTAATAGTCGATTGAGCCCGGTCAACGGCACAACATCAGCAATAGTACCGAGAGCGACCAGATCCAGGGCATAGCGCAGATCTGGCTCAGGCAGTGCCGAAGTGAAAAAACTTTCCTTGCGCAATCGGCCGCGTAGTGCGACCAACAAAAAGAACGCTACACCAACACCGGATAAGGACTTGTCGGGGAACTCACAACCGGCTTGATGCGGGTTTATTATGGCAAATGCAGCAGGCAGAGAGTCCGGTGGTTGATGATGGTCGGTAATAATCAGATCAATCCCCATCTCGGCGGCCAGAGTCGCCTCCGTATGCGCTGACACACCACAATCGACCGAGACAATGACGGTCGCCCCGGCGGCGGCTGCCTGCTCAATCGCTGCAGCAGACAGGCCGTAACCGTCTTTCATGCGCAACGGGATATGATAATCGACCTGAACATCGAGCGATTGAAAAAATTCAACCAGCAGCGTCGTTGCCGAGATGCCATCTACATCGTAATCGCCATGAATGGAAATTTTCTCGCCGTCACGCAATGCTTTTACCAGCCGCTCGACACTTTCAGCCATACCTCGCATCAATAACGGATCAGGCAATAGTGACAATTGACCATTCAGGAAGGTTTCTGCGTGCTCAGGAGTGTCAACACTACGGAGTGTAAGTAGACGTGCGGCTATTGGTGAGATAGTTAATTGACGGGAAAGAAGCTCTATGGTTGAGGCTGGAGTCGACGCACTGCGCTCTAACCAGGTTCGGATGGTTATCGGCTCCACGTAACCCCACTTCCGACATAAGGCTCAGTGCGATACGGCTCGAAGCGGACAGTGCCGATATAGTCATCGCGTTGGCCATCATAAAAAGAGTCTGCAATCGCAGCCGAATCGGTCGTCCCCCAGAAGTTACGCGGCATCTGTACATCATCAGGTACCTCTTCACCCAGAATCACATTGCCACGCCGGTTCTGTAAAAAAGAGTTATTTTCAATGTGATATTCACGTGGATAAGATGAAATAAAAATACCCCGCTCGTTGTTGCGGAAGACATTCATGCAGATCACCGGTGAACCGAAGTGAAAGCGAACAGCCGTACGGTTCTGTTGAAACAGATTGTTTTCAATCAGGATTTGGCTATCGTGAAAGCGCACCCCGACCAGATTTTGCTCAAAGATTGACTGTTCAACTGCAACGTCTGACATTTGACTGTGTATAGCGCTGTCCGCCTGGCGGAAAATGCAATATTCGAATCTGGCGCCGGGGCTTTCTACCAGGTTGATACCACCCCAGCTGCCGGCAGCGGCACCGGCTTCAGCTGCCCGAAATATGATCGGGTTTTCTGCCGTCCCCAACGCATAAATACGCCCATAAATAATCAGTTCATAACCGGTAAAATTTGGATGACCGCGAAATGTGTCCCGCGCAGGATCAACCGGCAGAAAGACGATCTCGGTGCCGGGCATAATAATCAGCTCGGTCCCAGACGGGAAAACCATATCCTGATCAATCTCAACGATTCCGGACCAGACAATAGGCGTGGAAGTGACCATCTGGTCGGTAGTTACGCAACCAGAGCTAAAAACAAATAGACAGAACAGCAGATATGTCAGACGATGAGGACGCATAGAGAAATAGCGAGCCGGTCCGGGAATCCGGACCGGCTCGAATAAAACAGATTATTGAGGCTGCGAGTTCATAAACTCCAGATCAGCTCGCAACTGTGCACTGGCCTGGCTGTTCGGCTGCAACTCCAGGAAACGGGTCGCAGTCCTCTTCGCCCCGGCAAGATCATTCAGATCCTGACGATAGACAATGTAGGCATTGTAAACGCTTTGTGAATGGGTTGGGGCAACTACAGCCGCCTGGTTAAAATTCTCCAGCGCCTTGTCAAACCAGCCGAGACGACGAAACATGACACCCTGATCAGTCAGGACATTAGGATCGTTGGGGTCAATCTCCAACGCTTTACCATACGCCTCAATCGACTCCAGAAAGCGATTGGTATCAAAGTAAGCGTTACCAAGTTGAACCCAGGCATTGCGATTTTGCGGTTCTTTCGCCACAACACCATTGAGCATTTTAATATTCTGGTCAAAATTTACCGGGGGTGCAGACTGAGACACGTTAGCCGCCGGTACCGAAGCTGGACCCGAACTTTTATTTCCGACAATTACTCCGACCAGAATTCCAACGACCAGAGCTACACCGAGAAAAAGAATTGATTCTTTTTTCATGACTATTTCCCCTTGGTTGCTTTGCCAGCCTTGTAATCATCCCAGAAAATCAACAACGGGCTGGCAACAAAGATCGACGAGTAAGTACCAATCAGGACGCCGATCAAAAGAGCGAAAGCGAAGTTATGAATTACGCCGCCACCTAGTACAAATAATGATAACACAACCATCAAAGTTGTACCGGAAGTCAGAATAGTTCTGGAGAGAGTCTCATTGATACTGCGATTTACAATCGTCGGAAAGTCTGACTTCGAGAGCTTGCCCATATTTTCACGGATTCGATCGTAGACAATGATCGTATCATTCAAGGAATAGCCGATAATAGCCAGAAAGGCGGCAATGATCGGCAGATCAATCTCTTTGCCAAACAGTGAAAACACACCGACGGTAATTGCGACATCATGAATAAGAGCGAGAATAGCACCGACGGCGAAACGAAATTCGAAACGCCAGGTGATATAAAACAGAATTCCGATCATGGCGTAAACTACGGCCATAATTCCTTTTTCACGTAAATCCTGGCCAACCTGCGGTCCGACCATTTCACTCCGGCGAATCTCAACGGTCCCTTCACCGAATTTGGCTTCCAGAAAAGTTGCAATCTGGTTAGCAACATCTTTGAGCTCGGCACTCGAAGACTGCGCACGAATCAGAAACTCGTTCGCCTCATCGCCAAAGCCCTGTACGACCAGGCCACCCAGGTCCATCTCTTTAAGTGCGCCCTTGATCGAAACAGCATCAGCCTCCACCGAGATTTGCACCTGAACCAGTGTCCCTCCGGCAAAATCGATGCCGTAGTTTGGTCCACCCTGCATTATCAGTGAGGCTATGCCAATAAACAGCAGCAGAGCAGAAAAGAGAACTGCCGGCTTTCTTTTGCCAACAAAATCAAGATTAATATCAGGTTTGATCAGTTGCATGCGGTTCTCCTATATACTGAACTTCCGGGCCTGTCCCTGGCCCAGGAAGAAATCTAAAATAAGTCGAGAAACAAAGACCGCTGTAAACAGCGAACAAAG
>CBDUUF010000186.1:0-4307 GCA_965370375.1 uncultured Desulfuromonadaceae bacterium | reverse complement strand
CAGCACAACTCAAGGCGTTTCATCCCTGGCGCAAAGGCCCCTACAACCTGTTCGGCGTCGGTATCGATACCGAGTGGCGTTCCGACTGGAAGTGGGCTCGCCTCGTGCCGCACATCCAACCGCTCACGGGTCGAAAAGTGCTCGATATCGGTTGCGGCAACGGCTATCACGGTTGGCGCATGCGCGGCGCCGGGGCGGATTTTGTCCTCGGCATCGATCCATACCTGCTCTCCGTGATGCAATTTCATGTACTGCAACGCTATCTGCGCGATGACCAGCATCATCTGTTGCCGTTGGGGGTTGAGGATATTCCGGCCAACCTCGCCTGCTTCGACTCCGTATTCTCCATGGGCGTGCTCTATCATCGCCGTGCACCGCTCGACCATCTGCTCGAGCTCAAAGGCTGCTTGCGCCCCGGCGGAGAATTGATCCTGGAAACGCTCATTGTCGAAGGCGATCAAACAACCATCTTCATGCCGGAAGGGCGCTACGCCAAGATGCGCAATGTCTGGTTCCTCCCCTCGGCCCAGGCCATGAAACTATGGTTGCAACGCTGCGGTTTCAAAAATATTGCCTGTGTCGACACCAATCGCACCAGCATAGACGAACAACACCCGACCGAGTGGATGACCTATGAGTCGCTGGCCGACTTCCTCGATCCACAAGACCGGACAAAAACCATTGAAGGTCACCCGGCTCCACTCAGGGCGATCTTTACGGCAACCAAACCGTAAATATTTCCAGACTCCACTTAAACCGGCGAACGCTTTATAGTTTTCGGTTCTTGCAGCAGTTCTGTTTCTCAACAGAGATGACAAGTCTGTCTGTCGAGCATTACGGTACTCTCTGCCGGCTGAATTATGTTCTTTAATTGCAATAAGTACATACATGCGCAACAATGGAGCGTTGCTTTCATGGAGACTGCATGGCAAAGACAATTTCCATAGATCCGGTCACGCGAGTTGAGGGGCATTTGGCCATTGAAACCAGCTTCGAAGGGGATCAGATAACTGACGCCAAGGTCGCCGGCCGCATGTTTCGCGGGTTTGAACAACTGCTGATTGGCCGCCACCCGGTTGATGCCGCGCGTATCACTCAGCGCATCTGTGGTATCTGCCATGAAGTGCACGGTATTGCCGCAAGCATCGCCCTGGAAGACCTTTACGGTCTGCAACCAACCCCAAATGGCCTGATTCTGCGTGAACTTATTCTCGGTCTGCATCTGGTAACGGATCACATCTTCCATTTCTACCAACTGACCCTCCCCGACTATATCGACTTCACCCGACTGGGTAGCTACCGGGGCAAGGATGATCGGATCGCCAAGCTTCACCAGCTCTTTCTGCGATCCAAGACCTTCAAGACCGTACCCCTGGCGGATGCACTCAACGACACCGCCATGACGATTGAGATGGCTCTTGGCTATGCCGAAGCGATCTCGGTGCGTAAACAGGCCGGCAGCGGATTGGCGAGCCTAGGCGGCAAAGTCCCCTTCTGCCATTCGATCCTGCCGGGTGGAGTGACCTCCGGTATCACCAGCGACCGCTTGATGAATTACGCCAACGCCCTCAACGACACCTTCGATTTTGTCAAGCGCTACTACCTGCCGCACGCACTGGCGCTGGCGGAGCATTTTGAGCGATATTTCAGTATGGGCCAGGCACACGGCAACTTTTACAGCAACGGTGGTTTCAGCCTGCTCAACAAGCCACTTTACACCGCCGGAGTGTCGCGGGCCAAAGGCAAAATTGAACCAGCACACTTTGCCCGGATCGAAGAACTCAACGACGCCTCATTTTTTGATACGGCCGGAAAACCACAGCCCAATAAAGCCGACGCCTACTCGTGGGTAAAGGCCATGCTTTATGATGGTACACCGATGGAAGTCGGACCATTGGCCCGGCTGGCGGTCAACCACGATGCTAAATTCATGGCTGCACTGAAACGATTCAAACAGACATCGATTCAGTCTTCGGTTATGACCAGAATTCTGGCCAGAGCCTATGAGGCGCAAAAAATTTGTCACTATTTACAGGAATTGCTGCCGCAATACGCGCTGGACGGATCGACCATCAATTCACCGAATATGCTGGACAAGCCGACCGGCACCGGACAAGGGCTGTCGATCGCCGCCCGCGGTGCGCTGAATCATCAGGTAACAACCCGGGACGGAAAAGTCACCGAATACCGCCTGCAAGTACCGTCAGCATGGAATTTCGGCCCGACAATAAAAGGTTTGCGCGGCACGGTCGAAGAAGCCCTGGTCGGAACCAGAGTGCCGACACCAAGCAAAGATGCAAAAGGCAGCGACGCCATCGAGGTCGGCCGGATCGTACGCAGCTTCGACCCTTGCCTGGCCTGTGCGATCCATTGAGGTGATGATGTTAACTCGTCGAGCATTTATAAAACGATGCCGGGATATTTCACTGCTGATGTGCGGCAGTACTCTGCTGACCCGCTCATTGGCCGAAGGGTTCATGCAGCTCGCCGATGAGCCGCCCAAAATAGCCTTTATTCATGCACAAAACTGTATGGGCTGCACTACCTCAATGATGTATGGCAATGATTTCGACTTTCTCGATCTACTGGCAAATATCGTTCGACTGGAATCGCATCCCAGCCTGTCGTTCAGTCAAGGCGCAGATTATATCGACAACCTGAATCAAGTCGCTGATCAGGGGGATTACCTGCTGGTTGTCGAAGGGAGTATTCCGGCACAACCCCGTGAAGCGTGCTACCTCGGCGACAAGCCGCTTTACGACGTGCTTGGCGGCTATGCCGCAAAAGCCCGCATGGTAATCAGCTCCGGTTCCTGCGCCAGCTACGGTGGCATCCCGGCATCGGGCGGCAACCTCACCGGTGCACTCTCCGTTGCGGCCTACCTGGATGAACAAAAAATCAAGACCCCGGTACTACACATCCCCGGCTGCCCGGCACATCCCGACCACCTCATGGGCAGCATTGCTTACATTGCCGCCACCGGCAAAGCGCCGCCACTCAACAAAGACTCGACCTCCCCGATAAAAAAGTTCCCGCCACAAAGTGTCGAAGCTCAACTCCCCGAAGAATATTTTGGTGAGCTGTTACATAATCGCTGTACTCGCTATCAGCATTTTTCCCAGGATCTGTTCGTTGAGGATTTCGCCAAAGACAAGAACAATTGCCTGCTGAAAAAAGGCTGTCGCGGCCCGATCACTCTCAGCGACTGTCCGGTACGCCGCTGGAACACACGGAGCAGTGTCTGTGTCGAAAGCAACACTCCGTGTATCGGTTGCATGCACCCCCAATGGCCCTTTACCAGCGATCTTTACCTTGAAACATCCGAAGTTGAGGACCTTCCGTGGTCAAAAATGAAACAAAAGATCAAGGATAGACGTAAGAAAGACCTATGAAACAGTGGAAAACTCGCACATCCGAATATTTTTTCATGGTCGTCGCCGGCGTCCTGTTTGTCGTGCTCATCTTTATCCTGGCCGACTCCCTTAAGACAAAACAGGTCAAAGAGTCGTTGACGACCTATATGCACAACCTGCGCGATATGGTTTTCATGTCGACCTACGATTCGTTGAAAAAAGGGAATATGAAACTGTTCAAAAGTCACCTGGAGGAGATCGGAACCTTCGATGACGTTCGGGAGTTTTCGTTACTCGACACCAAAGGCCTCGTCCACTACTCTTCCGACCCGGAACTGGTCGAGCAGATTGATAACACGGTCATAGGCCTGGAATACCAGAAGGATCTACACCGTGACGGCTTTACCACTTATTACTTCCCGGTTGAGACAATCAGTTACTGTTACCGCTGTCACCCCACCTGGGAAATCGGCTCAATCAATTCTTACTACAAATTGACCCTCAGTCGCGAAGCGCTCGATACTGCGGAGCGCAGCAGTAATTACTACCAGACATTTACCATTGTCGGTGGCGGCATGTTTGCTGCGTTCCTCTACTTGCTGTTGTCGCAATTTGAACGAAAAAAACGCGAAGAGCAGATGCTGTTGTCAGACAGTGTCCGTAACTTCATGGATTCAACCGCAGAAACATTTCTCACGATCAACCCCGAAGGGATTTGCACCTTCTGCAATCAGGCCGGTTTGCGCCTGCTCGGCTATAAAGACCAGAAAGAACTCATCGGCCTAAACCTCCACGAGACCAGTCATCACACCCATGCGGATGGCAGTAGCTACCCAAAGGAAGACTGCCTGTCCCAAACAGCCCTGTTTCACCAGGGTGATTCAGTGGTTCTGAAAGAGACCCTGTTATGGCGTGCCGATGGCTCCAGTTTTGCCGCCGAGTACCGGGCACATC
>CBDUUF010000185.1:0-4320 GCA_965370375.1 uncultured Desulfuromonadaceae bacterium | reverse complement strand
CCCGACCGACGAGATGGTAGGTGTAGCTCTTAAAGTTTTGCCCGACTATGTCACTCTGGTACCGGAAAAACGCGAGGAGTTGACTACTGAAGGCGGCCTGGATGTCAGCTTGCACCGGCACCTGATTAAAAAACAGGTCGACCTGTTACGCCAGAGCGGGATCACTGTCAGCCTGTTTGTCGACCCTGATATCGAGCAGGTCAAGATGTCACACCGGGTTGGCGCTGATTATATCGAGATCCACACCGGCAACTACTGTGACGCCAAAAATCAGGAATTGCAGAAAGTTGAGCTGGCAAAAATAGAAACCGCAATTAAGGCGTCACGCAAGCTCGGCCTGGGTGTGAATGCCGGGCATGGCCTGAATTACCAGAATATTCGACCGGTTGTTGCTCTCGGCGGGATTGAAGAATTCAACATTGGTCATAGCATCGTCTCACGTGCGGTGCTGGTCGGAATGGAGCGAGCGGTGCGCGAAATGGCGACACTGGTTCGCGGAGGCTGATATGTCACGCGTGGCCGGAATAGGTACAGACCTGACACAGATTTCCCGGTTCAGTCGGTTTCTGGAGCAGAAAAAAACGGCGCTACTGGATCGGCTGTTTACTGCGTCAGAGCAAGCCTATGCCATGCAGAAAAACAACCCGGCACCGCATCTTGCTGCGCGTTTTGCCGCCAAAGAGGCTTTTCTAAAAGCGCTTGGGCTCGGTCTGCGTGAAGGGATCAGCTGGCAGGATATGACCGTGGTTAATGATGAACTCGGCAAGCCATCGTTGCAACTAAGTGGCCGCGCCCGAGAAGTTTTTGATCAACGTTCATTGTCGATGTTGCATCTTTCTTACAGTCACGATGGTGATTACGCGATGGCCACAGTGGTTCTGGAGCAAGCATGAAACTTCTAACTGCCAATGAAATGCGCGAGCTTGATCGGCAGGCGATTGAAGAGTGGCAACTTCCCGGGGTCGTGCTGATGGAGAATGCCGGTCAGGCTACTGCCGACCAGATTGAGGAACACTTTGCTGACCTTTGGCCCGGCCCGGTGTTGGTTGTATCCGGCAAGGGGAACAATGGCGGTGATGGTTATGTCATCGCCCGGCATCTGCTGAATCGTGGCTGGGAGGTTGCGGTTTTGATCCTCGCTGCGGAGGATGTGATCAAGGGAGATGCGCGGATCAACCTCGATGTATTGACCCGTTCTTTTGCCGAACTCTATTACGCCGAAGACGGTGATGCCTTGTTCTCGGTACTCGATGTAATCGATGCACCGACGTTGATCGTTGATGCCCTGCTCGGGACTGGCCTCGGTGCTGAAGTCACTGGGCTGTATGCTGAGGTAATCAACTGGATTAACGGCACCGGTCTGCCGGTAGTTGCGGTTGACGTGCCGTCCGGAGTCGATGCCACAAGCGGCCAGCTGCACGGGCCGACGGTCTGTGCAGATCTGACTGTCACTTTTGCCGAGGCGAAGGTGGGACATGTTTTACGCCCGGCAGTCGATTATGTCGGTGATCTGGTCGTGGTTGACATCGGTATCCCGGTGCAACTTGCCGGGCAGCAGGCGGCCAGACATTTTTATGTCGATGCTGAAATGGCGGCAGATTTACTGCCTGATCGTCCGGAGACTGGTCATAAAGGGTCGTTCGGTCATTTGCTGACTATCGCCGGGTCGACCGGCAAGACCGGGGCAGCGGTGTTGGCGGCCGAAGGCGGCTTGCGGGTCGGGGCCGGTCTATCAACGCTGGCATGCCCGGCGTCGTTGAACCCGGTTTTAGAAGTAAAATTGACCGAAGTAATGACCGCGCTGCTGTCGGATCGAGATGGTGAAGTTGCAACGGATGCCATTGCCGGGGTTTTGCAGATATGCGCCGGTAAACAGGCGGTAGTGGTCGGCCCGGGGCTCGGGGTAGGTGACGGAGCCAGAGCGCTGGTTGATGCCATACTGTTACAGTCGTCACTGCCGCTTGTCCTTGATGCTGACGGCTTGAATACCCTAAGTCTCGACACCTTGCGCAAGCGTAATGGCGTAACAATTTTAACTCCGCATCCTGGTGAAATGGCCCGCCTGCTCGATTGCACAGTTGCCGAGATCGAGGTAGATCGCCTGGCAACTGCCGCTGCTTTTGCCGAAGAATATAACGTCATTCTCGTTCTCAAAGGGGCGCCGACGATTATTGCCACACCGGACGGGCGAAACTTTATCAACGGTAGCGGAAATTCATTGTTGGCCAGTGGCGGCACCGGTGATGTTCTGGCCGGTTTGATCGGTGGGTTGCTCTGTCAGGGGTGTGCGCCGGATGTTGCTGCGGTGCTGGCAGTGTTCCTGCATGGTGGTGCTGCTGATCGCCTGGCCGACGAAACTGGCAATTCCGGGATTCTGGCCTCTGAACTGCTGCGGGAAATTCCATTCACGCGACATCTACTTACCAACAGGAGTGAAGAATTATGTTAACAGCACAAGATATCATGTCCCGTGAAATACGTTCTGTCACCCTCGGCACAAGCATCAAGGAGTTGGCGGCTCTGTTTGAAGAGACTCGCTATAATGCCCTGCCGGTGGTTGACGCTGCTGGTAAATTGTTGGGGACTATTAGTCAGAACGACTTGATTGAACGTGACAAGCCGTTGCATATTCCGACGGTTATTTCGATTTTTGATTGGGTTCTTTATGTCGAGAGCGAAAAGAAATTCACTGAGGAAGTTCAGAAGATGGCAGCACGAACTGTTGATGAAATTTACTCGCAGCCCAAAGCGACCTGCTCGCTGGATACTCCGGTCGACCAGATTGCCGCATTGATGAGCGACAAAAAAGCCCATCTTGTCCCGGTCATCGATGATGATGAACTGGTCGGGGTTGTTACCCGACTCGATATTATCCGGTCCATGAATCGGTAATTGATGCCAGCAATGCAACTAAGTATGAAATCTCCCGACCAGACCAGACATCTGGGAGAACAGATTGGCGGCATTTGCCCTGACACATTTTCCCTGTTGCTTGAGGGCGAACTCGGTAGTGGCAAAACCTGTTTCGTGCAGGGTTTAGCCGCCGGTTGCGGTGTGCCGGAGAATCAGCCGGTCTGTAGCCCGACCTACACCTTGATGAATCATTACGTTGGTCGCTGCGAACTCTATCATTTTGATCTCTATCGCCTTGCCGGGATGGAAGAGCTTGATGATCTCGGGTTTGATGAACTGTTCAGTGGGCCAGGCATCAAGGTAGTGGAATGGAGTGGGTTGCTCGAGGAACTGGCTGACAACGGTTTGCACATTGCGTTCAGTTATGGTGACCATGACTCGGAACGGGAATTAAAACTGACATCCTATGGCCCACTGGGTGAAAGATTAGTTAATCAGTTGATTGCAGACAAGAAAGAGGCAGCTCATGGCGCAGACTGAATATGACATCGTTGTGATCGGCGGCGGCCCGGGCGGGTATGTCGCAGCTTTACGCGCCGCACAACAAGGCGCAACTGTCTGCCTGATCGAAGCTGACCGGGTTGGCGGGACCTGCCTGAATCGGGGTTGTATTCCGACCAAAGCACTTTACAGTACAGCACAACTTTTTCATCGGATGCAAAAAGCAGCCGAACACGGGATCGCGGTCGATTCGATTTCGCTCGATTACAGTCAAGCGGTTGACCGGAAAAACGGTATTGTTGATCAATTGGTTGGTGGCATCGCCCAGCTGCTGAAAAGTGCCGGGGTCGACGTTTTCCCCGGTATGGCGTCGCTGGAGAGTGACGGGCGGGTTCGGTTTCAGCATCAGTCGATAGTTGGCCATATTAAGGCCCATTCAATCATCCTGGCAACCGGCTCGGTTCCGATCCAGCCCAAAGCGCTGTTTCCGTCGCGGAAAAACATTTTGACCAGCACTGAAATTCTTGCTATTAAAGATTTTCCTGCCAGTCTGCTGGTGGTCGGTGGTGGTTACATCGGTTGTGAATTTGCTTCGATTTTTGCGACCCTCGGTTGCAAGGTGACGATTGTCGAGATGCTGCCAAGGATTCTCACCACCAGCGACCGGCAGATTGTTCGTGAGATTGAAAAAAGCTTCAAGGAGCAGGGCGTTGCTGTGCATACCGGTGTCGCTGTCGATTCGCTTGAGCCGAACGAAAATGGTGTGACCGCACACTTTGATGGTCGGCAGGAACAGTTTGCAAAGGTTCTGGTGGCCATCGGCCGCCAGCCTAACTCCGATAGTCTGAACCTTGAGGAAGTCGGGGTCAAGGTTGAAAACGGTGCTATTCAGGTCGATGACCGGATGCGGACTTCGGTGCCGAATATTTATGCCATCGGCGATGTGACCGGTGGTATTCAGCTGGC
>CBDUUF010000184.1:0-4324 GCA_965370375.1 uncultured Desulfuromonadaceae bacterium | reverse complement strand
TTCTTTAATTCTAGTCAAACGGCGGCAACTTTCTTCAATGCCTAGCACCGCAATTACCTCGAAAATTCCCGGGCTTGAGGTGCTGCCGGTCAAGGCAACACGTACAGCCGGACCGATCTTGCCTAACTTCAGGCCGGTCTCTTCCATGACTCGGTTAAAAGCATCACCAATTGCCGCTTCAGTTGCACTGTCAATACTCTGTAGATGGCGAATAACGGTTTCAAGGATCGGTTTTTTGTCTTCGGTTAGAAACTTTTCTGCCGCTGTCGGATCAACATCAACATTTTCAACATAATAAAAGCGGGCCGCATCAACCATTTCCAGCATGGTTCTGGACCTCTCCTGCAGTGTTTCAACAACTGCAGCAAGATCCGGCCCACCAGATATATCGATACCAGCGTCAGCCATATAATTGGCAAGAAGAGCTGCGAGTCTCTGTGGATCACCAGTCTTGATATAATGCGCATTCAACCAGAGTAGTTTATCCGGGTTAAAGATGCTGGCCGAGCGTCCGACATTCTCAAGACTGAACATGTCAATCAATTCATCCAGTGAAAATATTTCATCATCACCATGCGACCAGCCGAGGCGAACCAGGTAGTTGACCAACGCCTCCGGCAGGTACCCCATATCGCGGTAAGCCATGACCGAGGTCGCGCCATGACGTTTTGACAGCCGCGCCTTGTCTTCACCGAGGATCATCGGCACATGGGCAAACTCCGGCACCGGATAGCCGAGAGCCTGATACATTACAATCTGGCGCGGGGTATTGTTGATGTGATCATCGCCGCGCATGACCAGGTTTATATTCATCGTTGCGTCATCGACCACGACCACAAAATTGTAGGTCGGCGTACCATCGGTCCGTTGAATAATCAAATCATCCAGTTCGTCATTAGCAAAGGTGATCGTCCCCTTAACCCGGTCATTAAAGGAGGTCTCACCCACTAGTGGAGAACGAAAACGGATGACAAAAGGTGCATTTTCAGGCTGCTCAGTCCGGTCGCGGCAAGTGCCGTCATACTTCGGTTTCAACCCTTTGGCCTGGGCCTGCTCACGTTTTTGTTCCAGTTCTTTCTGACTGCAATAACAACGATAAGCTTTGTTCTGAACAACCAGCTGATCGATCTTCTCGCGATAGAGGTCAAAGCGCTCGGATTGATACAGTGGCCCTTCATCGGCAGAGAAACCGAGCCATTGCATTGCCTCGAGAATTGCATCGACCGATTCCTGGGTCGAGCGGGCGACATCGGTATCCTCGATCCGCAGGACAAAGGTCCCTTTCTGGCTACGGGCCAGCAGATAATTGAACAGTGCGGTGCGGGCACCGCCGATATGCAACGTGCCGGTCGGGCTTGGAGCAAAACGAACGCGAAGATCAGACATCTATACCTCCGGAAAAAATATGGTCGCCAGCAGCGACCAGTATCCTGTTTAAATTAGCGTTAAAATGCTGTACTTAAATATGCTGGCTCGTAAAAACCACTAAAATGGCTAAGTAAAAATTTCATACCCCAAAGCGTAGTGGTTGCTCAAGGGTGAAGACATACCTGTTGTATGTCGAAGTCTTGAACAGACGCTGCAACGCAGGTGGGCGGGCTTTTTACGACGCCATCTTATATACCTTGGCTGACAATGCAAGACAAGATATTTATCCGGACTTGACCAGCGCACCAGCGTAAGCAACAACATCATTGTAATCATGCGTTACATCGCCTGAATTGCCGTAAATAACAATCTCACATTGTGCCGCGCCCAATAACGCTGCAGCCTTGAGCATAACAACCGTCGGCATAAAACCACACATGCTGATGCGCTGTTCGGCAACTGTTCTGAACAGCCCCTCAGCATCGAGTTGTTCAACACAATCAAGAGCCATGCGATCTTTACGCAAAGCGCTTTCAGCCGACTCAAAATGGGTCATGTCGGTGCTAGCAATGATAAGAATTGGCTCCGGACTGTTTTGAACAACAGCTGCAACACTCTCGCCGATCGCCAATAAATGATCAAGCGGTTGCTGCCCGAGGCAAATCGGCACCAGCTTCGCCTGTTTATTGAGATACTGAATAAATGGCACTTGAACTTCCAGTGAATGTTCAAGCCGGTGAGCGGTAGTGTCAGCCTGTAATTCAGGGGACACCTCGAGTAAGGTCGCTGCCAGGCGCTCATCAATCAAAATTTCACCGAGAGGAGTCAACCAGCTGCCGGTGGCGTAAACTGCGCCAGGGTGGCCGATACCGTGATGATTGGGGCCCAGAAGAATTATTCGATCTGGTATCTCGACCCGATCATACACCTGCCCGGCAATTGCCCCGGAATAGATATAGCCGGCATGCGGTACCATAATACCCGGCACAACCGCCTTCGGTATTATTTGTGGGCAGAACTCCGTCAGCATCGTTGTCAGAGCATCAATATTGTCCGGGTAAAATTGCCCGGCTACAGCAGGTTGACGTTGCAAAACATTCTCCTAGCAGCCTGTCGAACTTTCCATGCACCGGCTGCTAGGTAGCAAGAAATAGCGGGAGCAGCAACCGCAGCCCGATGACGATCAGCAACAGGGCGAAGATGCGTATAAGTTTATCGCGATCGAAACGACTGGCAAGTCTGGTGCCAAAACGGGCTGAGATAATGGCAAAAGGCGCAACGATGGCAACTACCAGTAGATTGACGTAACCGAATGACCAAGCCGGTAATTCAGGTAGGCCCCAGCCATGAACGACGTAGGAGAGTGCGCCGACTACTGAGGAGACTGCAATCATGGCGCTTGAATTGCCGACCGCCTGATGAATAGGCAGACGCAACAGAAACAACATCATCGGCACAGCAATAATCCCGCCACCGACGCCGAAGAAGGCAGAGAAGGTCCCGGCTGCCAGGCCAACCAGCATCAAGTGCGATGGAGGAATGGTTTGTTCCGGTTCCTGATGAATGTTTTCAGACGGAAGCAGTAGTTTGGTCGCCACGCCGATCTGCATTATTCCGAACAGACCCTTCAGTACCTCACCGTCGACAAATGACGCCAGAGTTGAGCCGCTCAGAGCACCGATCACGGCACCGATCGACATATACAGAACCTGGGTCGGATTAACGTGGCCATTTCTGAAGTGCCCGAGTGTGCTGCTGACGGTGGTTGGGAAAATAATTGCCAGACTGGTGCCGATTGCCAGATGAACCAGCACGATGTCTGAGAAGCCGGCGGCGGCAAAAGCCCAGAGGAACAGCGGCACCAGAATGACTCCACCACCGATTCCGAGCAGTCCGGCTAAAAAACCGGCAAAGGAACCAAACAGGGCAAATAGAAGGATCACGACAGGCGTAAACATGAAGTCAACCTAAAACAAAAAAGCCAGCCGGTTAAGGCTGGCTTTGAGATGATGGAGGCCTCGACCAGATTCGAACTGGTGATAATGGTGTTGCAGACCACTGCCTTACCACTTGGCGACGAGGCCATCAAAGGGTGTATTTAATAGCAGGCGGCACATCCGCTGTCAAGCAAATACGGTATAAATCAGATGACTTGACACGCTTACGTCAGCTTACCATAATAAGCATTCACAACAGCAACTTTCATCTTATCCAACAGGCGTGAGCAATGAAAATTATATCAGAATTTCTGATTATTGGTAGCGGCATTGCCGGACTATCTTATGCACTGAAGGTGGCAGAGCAAGGGAGTGTATCCCTGGTCACAAAGCGGGCGATAGCTGAAACAGCAACCGCCCTGGCTCAGGGTGGAATCGCCGCTGTAACCTCAGCTGATGATTCGTTTGCCGAGCACATCGAAGACACTATTGTTGCCGGCGCACAGCTACCTGACAAAGCTATTGTCAAGATGGTCATTGAAGCCGGGCCTGATGCTATCACTGATCTGATTAATTGGGGCGTTAACTTTACACGCAAGGATGATGACACCTACGATCTGACCCGCGAAGGTGGACACAGTAAACGCCGCATTCTCCACGCTAAAGATATGACCGGCCAGGAGATTGAGCGGGCGCTGGTCGAAGCGGTTCGTGCCCATCCGAATATCACCGTCTACGAACAACACATTGCTGTCGACTTGATCACCGAGAGTAAAGTCAAGCACCGTCGAATAAAGCCGGATCGCTGTCTCGGCGCATATATACTCAATATTGGAAGCGGCGAAGTCTTAAGTTTTGGCGCCCGTGTAACCGTGCTGGCGACCGGTGGTGCCGGTAAGGTCTACCTCTATACCTGCAACCCTGATATTGCCACCGGCGACGGGGTTGCTATGGCCTACCGGGCTGGTGCATCGATTGCCAATATGGAATTCATGCAATTCCACCCGACCACCCTCTTC
>CBDUUF010000183.1:0-4331 GCA_965370375.1 uncultured Desulfuromonadaceae bacterium | reverse complement strand
GGAAGGTCATGACGAGGCTGCAGTCAGCTGTACAATGGCCATGACGAAAATCTTGAAAATACTGGCAGAAAAACACCGGAAATCCGGTGTCGACCCGTTGACTTTCCGGGTCGGGATAAATTCCGGCGAGGCGATTGCTGGCAATATTGGCCTTAAAGGCAAGAAGATGGAGTACACTCTGATCGGCGACAACGTCAACCTCTGTGCGCGCATAGAGGGGAGTGCCAAATTTTATGGTGTGGAAGCTCAGGTCAGCGAGAGTACTTATCTGGCGACCAGAGAAAAATTTCTTTACCGGGAGCTGGACTGTATAAGGGTGGTCGGCAAGAAGAAACCGGTGCGGATCTATGAACTGGTGGCGACAAAAGGCGGGGACGGTATTGCCGGTCATGAAGCCCGGATAAGTGATTTTGCCGAGGGGCTCAAAGCTTATCGCGCCCGTAAGTGGGATACGGCTTTCGATGTTTTTAATAAAATATGTACTGATGTCCCCGATGATAAGCCGTCGCAGATCTATCGTGATCGCTGCAAAGGTTATATAAGTAGTCCACCACCGGCTGATTGGGATTTTGTATTTGAACATAAGGAAAAATGATTATTTTTTACAGTGCTAATCATATTTGAGCGAGGGAAAACATATGTGTAGAGTTTTATTGAGCTTCCTGGTTGTGATTGTGTCTGCCTGTGCGCCACCACCTCCACTACCGCCGGCAACTATTGCCGAAGTAGATTTTGTCAACGAGATTGCTATCGCCCAACCGCTTGCGCTTGCGGTAGATAAGGCTGGAACGGTTTACGCCGGGCAAAAAGATGGCAACATTACTGTCTTCTCGGCCGCAGGTGAACTGCTCACTACCTTCCCGGTTGCAAAAGACGAGAAGGGTAGACCTGTTGTCCGGAAACCGGCAGGGATCGCTGTTGCCGGCGACCGCGTATACGTCATCGACGAAGATACCAATCAGGTTGTGATATTTACGGTTGAAGGTGAGTTCATAGAGACGTTGGGACAAAAAGGTTCTTCTTTTAAGCAGTTTCGTTCGCCAGAGGGGATTGTCGTCCGGGACGGAATTATTTATGTCGCCGACAGCGGTAACTCCAGAATTCAGGTTTTCGATCAGAGCGGAGTTTTTCTGCAGGTTATTGATGGGGTCCTTCCCGATGATGATCCACGCCGGGAAGAAGCGAGGCTGAGTGAACCGGTAGACCTCGGGATCGATTATCTTGGCAATATCTACGTGGTTGATATTGATGACGACATGGTGAAAATTTTCAATCGGGACGGCGAGTACCTGGGTAAGCTTCCGGAGTTGCTTGAACCGGTCGGCGTTACCGTAGCCAATGACGGAATATATGTTGCCGACGGTGAAAGCTTCAGTGTAAAAAAATTCGATTTCAACCATACTTTTGACCTGACCTTTGGTTCCAGAGGTAAAGGTCGGGCCCAGTTTGCCAGCCTGCAAGGGATAGCTTCAGATCCGGCCGGTAATGTCTACGTGGCTGACTATAAAAAGGGACTTATTCATGTATTCCTTGCCGAGCAGGGGGAGCAGTTCGCCGCATGGCAGAAGGTGCCGCCGATCACTTCAACCCGGTGGCGAGAAAATATCGCTGTAACGGCGAAGAAAGTTGCATGGCGGGGTGAGAAGGATCTTTATGTAGCCGACGGACGGAGTATTCATCGAATCGAGGATGGGAAGATTCTGCTGACGGCTTCAGGTGAAGACCTGGAGTTGGTCTCGGTCGCGGTAGCACCTGATGGCACGGTCTGGGGGGTTGATGCCGACGAGAGCAGAGTCGTCAAACTCGGTGATCAGGAAGGTACCCTGTTCGGATTCGGCAATAATGGCAGCGGGGCGGGGACCCTGCGGCAGCCATCTGATATTGCCATATCATCCAGTGGCATAATCTTTATTGCCGATCCGGGCAATGACATGGTGCAGGTGTTTAACGGTGATGGAGTTTTTCTTAACGCTATTGGTGAAGGGAGCGGCGGGGTCAAGTTTGAACGCCCGGTAGCGATAGATATTTCTCCTGCCGATATTCTTTACGTGCTTGACGACAGTCTTGATATGGTCTTCTCGTTTGCGCCTGACGGTAAGGCGATCGGCAGTTTTGGCCGGAAGGAGTCTGATGGCTCTGTTTTTGATGATCCGGTTGATGTTGCTGCAACCGAGAATGAAATTTTTGTTCTGGATGAAGGACATAATAAAGTCATGGCTTTTACTGCTGATGGGCGGCTGGTCAGAAGTTTCAGTTGCGCCGGCAGTGGAAACGGGGAACTAAGTAACCCCGAGAGCATAACGGCTCTGGGGGAAACCAGGCTGTATGTTGCAGATACCGGGAATAAGCGGATTCAGGTCTGGGAAAACATCTATACCCCGGCAACTCCGGCGAATCTCTCCGCCAAGGAAGGTATGCGGACAGTCAGTTTGAACTGGACAGCCAATACGGAATCGTATGTCGGTAGATATCGAATCCGTCGATCGGAAACCGAAGCCGGTCTCTACTCTACAATCTCGGAAGTTGCAGATCCGATGTTCGTTGATCGCAGCGTTGACCCGGATAAAAAATATTTTTACCGGGTGTCAGCCCTGGCCAAAAATGGCAATGAAAGTCACCAGAGCGATCTGGCCAGCGCTGTTCCAGCTAAGTTTCGGCCGGCCGCGCCAACAGGGGTAGAGGTGGTTGCCGAAGAGTGGTCAGTCGCATTGACCTGGATCGGCAGTGAAGCAGCCTTCATTGCCAACTATAATATTTATCGCAAAAATGGTGACACGCTGGAGTTGGTCAGCAGCACCACGGAACTTCCTTTTGTCGAAACAGGTCTCTCCTCAAATACCGCTTATACCTATCTGATTACCGCGGTCAGTCTGGATGACATTGAAAGCGATACTGTCTCCATCGAAGTGACCACCCTGTCGACCACAAAACCGCCACTCGGCATAGAGTTGGCTGCAATGGAAAATATTTTCTCCAACACCTACAAAAAATATGAGACCGATGGCGTTGGCCGGATTAATATAACGAACAACACCGGGGCCAATATCGAGCAGATCAAGATATCCTTTACGATTAAGGAGTTTATGGATTTCCCGTCAGATCTGGAGATTGATAGTCTGCTGCCCGGCGAAAGCCGTGAACTGTCGCTCAAGGCGGTTTTTAATAACAATATTCTGAACGTGACCGAGGATACCCCGGTGCAGACTGCGGTCGAAGCCTCCTATTATATGGATGAGGAGCTGCAGGTGTTTAGCCGGAGTTTTCCAGTGAATGTTTATGAAAAACATCGGATGATGTGGGATGAAAAGAGTCAGTTTGCGACCTTCATAACCCCCAAAGATCCGGTGTTGCTCGAATTCGTCCGTTCCGTCGCGGCTCAGTATCAGCAGGATGATTTCGATATGCAGCGCTCGGCCGCAGTGTTCGGCTCCCTGGGGGTGCTTGGTCTCACGTATATTCCTGACCCGAGCAATCCGTATCAGATCACCTCAAATCGAACCGATTTTGTCGATTATATCCAATATCCACAGGAAACCCTGCAACGCAAATCAGGCGATTGTGACGATCTGGTGGCCCTCTACAGTAGTGCTCTGGAGAGTCTTGGCATGCGCACCAAGGTAGTCGAAGTGCCCGGGCATATGCTGATGATGTTTTCAACCGGCAAGAGTGCAAGGCCCGATTCAGATACAATGGATGGCCTGTTCATTATTCATGAAGACCAGTTGTGGGTTGCGGTCGAGACGACACTGGTCGGCTCTTCATTTATCAAGGCCTGGGAAAAAGGGAGTGAAACTTATCACCAGTGGGACGGTAAAGGTTTAACCACCCTTGATATCCAGGAAGCATGGCTCGATTTTAAACCGGCTTCTCTGGCGCACAGTTCCTGGCGTCCGGATTTTATTAAGCGCGAAGAGATTAATGAGCGGTTTCCGGGTGAATTTTCTACTATCAAAAGAATCGGTCTTCGCCTGAAGAGTCGCGTCTACCGGGAGCGCTTTGTCGCTGACAACAGCGATGTGGATGCCGCCTTGCAGATCGGAATTATCTACGGCAAGGCCGGAGAAACATTTGATGCCCTGAAGGCTTTCGAGAAGGTGCTTGAGGTTGAACCGGGCCATGTAGCGGCTCTGAATAATGTCGGCAATATCCATCTGCTGGAAAAGAATTATGCAGAGGCGATCAGTGCGTATGAGAAGGCTGTGACGGTCGAAGCTGAGGATGCCCTGCTCTGGATTAATCTGGCGCGTTGCAGAGTGGCTCTTGACCAGAAGGAAGAGGCCCGCAAAGCGTTTGCTAAAGCACAGGGACTCGACAAGAGCGTTGTGCAGAAA
>CBDUUF010000182.1:0-4331 GCA_965370375.1 uncultured Desulfuromonadaceae bacterium | reverse complement strand
TTCCGATGTCAGAAATGATCTTGATAGCTGGTTTGAAGGTGTGGAACGTCGTATTATATAAGCAAAATCAACCCCTTTCGTCTTGACAGTTCACCTTGCAATGATTTAACATTTATCGTTAACTTTATATATATTAGGAGAGGGTAGTTTTGGCCAGTAAAGATAAACTTTTAGCTTCTGCCCAGAAGTCCATTATTAAAGGGCAGACGACGCGCGCAATCAAGGATTACCAGAAGATCGTAGAACTCGATCCGAAGGATATGCGTAGTCGACAAAAGCTGGCCGACCTTTGCAGCAAGGCGAAGCGCCCCGCTGATGCCATCGAATCGTATGAAATAGTTGCCAGTAATTTCGCTGAACGTGGTTTCTATTTGAAGGCTATCGCTGTATATAAACAGATGCAGCGGCTTGACTCTTCACAGGTTGATATCTATCAAAAGTTGGCTGAGCTTAACGAGCAGCAAGGTTTGATCGCCAACGCTATCGCCGAGTACCGTACCCTTGTAAAACATTACGAACAGAACGAAATGCAGGCAGAGGCTGTAGGTGTCCTGCAAAAAATGAAGGCTCTCGACCCTGAGAACTTGAATGTACGAATCAAGATCGCCGAACTCTATGCCGCTACCGGTGACAAGGCAGAAGGGCTTAAAGAGTTTGAGGATGTTTTGACGCTCCTGCGTGAAAAACAGAATTTCTCCAAGATTATCAAGCTTTACGAAGTATTCATGCCGTTATTTCCGGGCGATGTTAAAGTCGGTGCCGGATTTTCCGAGGCCTGTCTTAAAACTGGACAGGTTGAAAAAGGATTGAAACTGCTCAAGGGCGCTCTTAAAGAGAACCCGGGAGATGTAGAAATTCTTGAGCTTCTGGTCGATGCCTATCATCAGGAGAAGGACTACAACAACGAGGCCTTGACACTTAAGTATCTGCTTAAAAATGCTACCGATAACCTCGATTATCGATTGAAGTACATTTGCGCTTGTTTCAGCGCCGGCGATAGAAAACGTGTACTTAATGAGCTCGAAGAATGGAAAGAAGCCTTCTTTGAAGCGAAACAGATTTCAGAGTTGAAACAACTTTACGAGCGTTTGCATAAACATCTGCCACACGACGAGAGAGTTTTGCGAACGCTTCGTTCTATTTACGAACTATCCGGTGACGGAGACAAACTGTTCAAGATCATGTCGCAGCTTCCGTCTGAGGAGGGTGAGACACAGATAGAAATTCTTGAAACCGCCTCCAACGATATAATCGATGATTCGATTATGGGTGACAGCGATAATGATTTTGAAGAGATTGAGATCGATGAAGTTGATGTTATTGAAGAGATCGAGGCTTTAGAAGAGCTTGAAGAGATAGAGGACCTCGAGGAGATTGAAGAGCTTGAGGAGATTGAAGAGCTTGAGGAGATTGAAGAACTCGAGGAGATAGAAGAACTCGAGGAGATTGAAGAATTGGATGAGGTTGAAGGGATCGATGAATCGCTTGACCTGGAATTGGAGATAGAACTCGATATTGACGAGCCGGAAGAGGCAGTACTGGAAGTCAGTGAAGAGGATATACAGGAAACCGAAGATGATGAAATTGTTGCAGCGCTGGAGGAAGTAGAGTTTTATCTCCAGCAGGGGCTGGTTGACGATGCCGAGAAAGCATGTCTGGAACTGCGTGACAAGACGCCAGAAAATGAAAAAATACAGGCGAAACTGGTTGAAATAGAAAAGCTGAAGGCTGAGGCGGCGGCGACCCCTGAAGAAGAATTTATTGATTTGGCGGCTGAAGTTATGGCTGCAACCGAAGCTGACGAAGAAGAGGATATTTTTGATCTGTCCGACGACTCCACCGAAGAAGCGGTGGAGGATGAAGTCGAGATTACCCTTGAGGATGCCGAGTCATTTTATAATCTTGGCATCGCCTACAAGGAAATGGGTTTGATCGGTGACGCGATTAAAGAATTTGACAAGGCGATGAAGAACACTTGTCGCCTGGTTGATAGTCTGGCTCTAAAAGCGATCTGCCTGGCCGAAACTGGAGATATGGATGGCGCAGAACAGATTTTTTGGGCTGTTCTGGAGCAACCTGAGCTTGGTGCTGAAGAAAGGGTTGCCTTACAGTACGAGCTCGGTTTATTTTATGAGAATTGCGATCGGACTTCCGAAGCAATTGGCGTGTTTGAAGAAGTCGCACTGACCGATGCCGGTTATCGCGATGTCGCAAAGAAGTTGCCTGCACTTAAAGCTGGTGCAGATTCGAAGCCCGAGGCCAAATCAGCTAAAAAAGATCGTGTATCATATATGTAGTTAAGCGTATTTTGGGGGGATAATGAGTTATCTCGATTATTTTACTTTAAATCACGAGCCTTTCTCCAACGCTCCGGATGCTCGCTTCTATTATGACAGTGAGCAGCATAGTCAGGCGCTGGTTCGCTTGATGTATGCGGTCAATTCCAATAAGGGGCTTGCCGTTCTGGTCGGTGGTGTCGGCACCGGTAAAACGACTCTGGCTCGGCGTATGCTCGATACACTGGACGAGAGTAAATATGAATCATCGATGTTGGTTATGGTTCATTCGAGCATTAACCCCGAATGGATTTTAACCCGAATCGCCATGCAGCTCGGAGTGCAGGATCCGGCGGCTGATCGCTTGACCGTACTGAAACAACTCTATGAGCGGCTTCTGCAGATTGAGGAGCAAGGCCGAAAAGCCGTAATATTGATCGATGAAGCCCAGATGTTGCAAAGCCGCGAGTTGATGGAAGAATTTCGCGGTTTACTCAATCTGGAAATTCCTGGCAAAAAACTGTTGAATATTATCTTTTTCGGGCTGCCAGAGCTTGAAGACTGCTTGCGTCTGGACGAGCCACTGGCTCAACGCGTCGCCTTGAAATATCATCTTGATTCTCTGACGGTTGATATCACTACAGCCTACATCAAGTTTCGTCTGCAGGTTGCTGGTGGAAAGGAAGGACTGTTCGAGAATGCTGCGATTGAGACGGTACATCGATTTGCCGGAGGCGTGCCGCGACTGATTAACACAATCTGTGATAATTGCCTGTTTGAATCTTTTATGATCAAAGCCAAACAAATTGATGCCAAAATTGTACATAGTGTTGCCGGCGATCTCGGCTTGTTGCAGTGTCCGATCACTAGCGACGCTCCCGCGGTTGAAAAGAGTGGTCTGGATGAGATTGAAGATATGCTTGATCAGTTAGAGATCAAGTAGTTAAGATTGAAGTGTTAGTAAGACACGACGAAACCGGCAGTAGCCAATTGTTGGCCTAAGTCGCTCAGTTTACCCCGGAAACGGTCGGCTAGTCCGGCCGTTTTTATTTAAGCAGGCTGGTATCCTCATGGGACAAAAAGTCCACATCCTTCCAGAAAAACTCTGTAACAAGATTGCTGCCGGAGAAGTCGTCGAGCGTCCGGCGTCGGTAGTCAAAGAGTTGATTGAAAACTCCATTGATGCCGGAGCAGATGAAATCATTCTCGATATCGAAGCCGGCGGCAGGAAGCTGATCCGTATCCGTGATAACGGTTTCGGGATGTCGCGCGAAGATGCATTCCTGTCGCTGGAACGCCACGCCACAAGTAAAATTTCTAATGATGAGGACCTCTTCCGTTTAACCACGCTGGGTTTTCGCGGCGAGGCTTTGCCGTCGATAGCTGCAGTTTCCCGCTTTGTGCTACAGACCAGGGATCAGGCTTCGGAAGAGGGGTTTCGTATTCGGATTGCCGGTGGCAATGTTGATCAAGCCGAGGCGATTGGCACGACGGTCGGTACGGATATCGAAGTACGCAACCTGTTTTACAATACTCCGGCGCGACGCAAGTTTCTTCGTACCGAGCAGACTGAAATTGGCCATATCGGTGATGTTGTGACCCGACAGGCGATGGCTCATCCTGAAGTCCGGTTTCGCATGTCACATAATGGTCGGGTATTGATTGACGCCTACCGTGTTACCAGGCTTGATGAGCGGATAGCCACCTTGCTCGGCCGCAAAGCTACGGCCGGGATGCGCGCTGTTACGGTTGCGGAGAACGATCTGGCCTTAAGCGGTATGATTGGTGAACCGAACCTTTCCAGAGCCTCAACTGCGGCAATCTATACGTATATCAATGGCCGTTATGTACGGGACCGAGTGGTTCAACATGCGATAATGCAGGGCTATCGGACCCTGCTATCCAAAGGGCGTTACCCGGTCGCGGTGTTGTTTCTGGATCTGCCACCAGAACTGGTCGATGTGAATGTTCATCCATCCAAACATGAAGTCCGCTTTCGTGACCAGCGGTCTGTGCATGATTTCATTGTTCGGTCGATACGCAATATACTGCGTG
>CBDUUF010000181.1:0-4346 GCA_965370375.1 uncultured Desulfuromonadaceae bacterium | reverse complement strand
AGGCTGGTACAGAGATAGAGCAGACCGCCACACTCGGCATAGACCGGCAGACCGGCTTCGACCCGCTCGGCCAGTTCGTTGCGCAGAGACCGGTTGGCTTCTAGTTGTGCTGCGTACAGTTCCGGATAACCGCCGCCCAAAATAAGACCGTCAAGATCGTTCGGCAACACCGCATCGGTCAACGGCGAAAATGGCACCAGCTCTGCTCCGGCGGCAACCAGTCGGTCGAGATTATCCTGATAGTAGAAACAGAACGCCGCGTCGCGGGCGATGCCGATCCGGACTGTCGGTGCATTACACCGAGGAGTAACCGGCGGCACCCCGACCGTCGAGCTGTGAGTGTCGACCGAGGTCAATAGCGCTTCGATATCAATGTGTTGTTCGAGCCAATCGGCCAACCGCTCAAGCAAGGCGGCGTCGAGATGCCCTTCTTCGGCCGTCATCAGTCCAAGATGTCGCTCCGGCAGACTAATCTCCGAAGAACGCGGCAAGCAACCTAACACCGGCGGCAGACCGGGGACTGAAGCGCAAGCGTCGCGCAGCAACTGCTCGTGACGCTCGGAGCCGACCCGGTTCAAAATCACGCCGGCCCATTTCAGCTCCGGATTAAACTGGCAGAAACCGGAGATCAGGGCGGCGACACTGCGCGCCTGCGAACGGGCATCGACCACCAGCAGCACCTTGCCTCCGAGCCAACCAGCAATCTCGGCGCTGCTGCCGATATCACTCGTACCGGAGGCGCCATCAAACAGCCCCATCACCCCTTCAATCACGGCGACGTCGGCCCCGGTTGCAGCCCGGCGAAACAGTCGCCTGACCTCTTGTTCCCCACACATCCAGCCGTCCAGATTATGCGAGGTCCGGCCGGCGGCCAACCGGTGCAAACCCGGATCAATATAATCCGGTCCGACCTTGAACGGCGCGACATTCAGACCACGCCGGCGCAAAGCGGCCAGCAGGCCGAGAGTGACAGTCGTCTTGCCACAGCCGCTCGATGGTGCCGCAATTAGTAGCGGTTGCAGGCTGTCAGTTTTTCGCTGAACGTCCACTATCTATCCTGACCCCTTGTATCTGCCGTTAACCATTCAACAACCGGACTACTGAATTACCATCGGCATAATAGTCGATGCTGTTCAAACAACCGAAGTCCTGTTCAATAGAAAATAATGATTCCAGCGGAGCGCCAATGGCATCGAGTAGAACGATCCGGTTTACACCCCCATGGGCAACGACAACAATCTCCTCACCCTGATGTTTATCAACCAACTCCTGAATAACCGGTCGGATGCGTTTTGCAACATCGAGCAGATTCTCACCATTCGGGAACGGTACATTGACAATATCTTTAAGCCGTTTTTTCCAGAGTTTTGGGTGTTTTTTCAGGATTTCATCCCAGGTCATCCCCTGCCAATCGCCGGCATCTATTTCACGCAGTTCAGGGTTTGTAATCGGTTGCAGATCGTAGCCGGCAGCGAGTAGCGTTGCCCCGTCGACACAACGACTCAGATCGCTACAGTAGACCGCCGAAACCGGGAATTTCTTAATCCGCATCTGCAAAAAACCGATCTGCGCCATCCCCTTCGGGGTTAAGTCGACGTCGTTCTGACCGTTGTAGCGTTTCTCTTCGGCACCTTCGACTTCACCATGCCGGATAAGATGCAAGCGGGTTCGCTTCATCAATATTCTCCTCAGTTAAATAAGATGGTATCGCAAAAACTAAATAAGATGGCTAAGTAAAAATTTCGCACACCAAGGCGTAGTGGTTGTTCAAGGGTGAAGGCATACATATTGTATGTCGAAGTCTTGAACAGACGCTGCAACGCAGGCGGGCGGACTTTTTGCGACGCCATCAGATAAGCGCCAGAATAAACAACAGACTCATCACTTCGACAATTTCGGTCGCTGCGCCAAGCACATCACCGGTCACGCCGCCGAGTCTACTTTGGAAATAACGCATCAGCAGCATCGCAACTATACCAAACAGAAAAACCAGAAAAATACCATTGAAGCCAAACAACACCAGCGCCGCAGCAATCAAGGTGCCGGTTGCGATCATCACTTCGCGCTCGCCAACCTGTTCGATAAAAACAGCTCCGGTGCCACCATCGGGGCGTAAATATTTACAGTAACTTGCCAGAACTACCTGGACCCAGCGGCCGGCGGCCGGGGCGATGATCAACGCCGCCGATTTCATCTCCAGACTGACATTGTACAGGGAGAGATATTTAAGCAGCAGAACCATGACCAGACCGACCACGCCGATGGCGCCGACCCGACTGTCCTTCATGATATGCAGAACACTTTCGCGATCCTTACCGCCAGCAAGCCCGTCGATCAGGTCGGCAATCCCATCCAGGTGCAGGGCACCGGTGGCAAGGATCATAAACAGGATCAGTAGACAGTCGAGCACCGGACGCGGGATCAGACCATCAAGTAGCCAGTTCAACACCACCAGACCGAGGCCGAGCACCAGTCCAACAGCCGGAAAGAAGCCCATACTGCGCGCCAGACGATCCGGTTCCGGAGTCAGGTCGTCAGCCACCGGAAAGATAGTCAGAAACGACATTGCTGTGCGAAAATCATCCCATTCCTGCCGCATAGTCTATTCTCCTTCGGAGACGCCAGCCTGTTCAAAGGTGGCGATCTCCCGATAACCGCACAATGCCGCCTCGATCAGGGTCATGGCGAGCGCTGCCCCGGTCCCTTCACCGAGGCGCATCTGCAGATCGAGTATTGGCGCCTGGCCGATCCGCCCCAGCATCGCCGTGTGACCAACCTCAACCGACTTGTGCGCAGCAAAAATATATTCTTTGACCTGTGGGTGCAATTCCGAAGCGATCAACGCCCCGGCCGTCGAGATAAATCCATCGACCACCACCGGCAGACCAACAGCGGCACAACCGAGCACCAGCCCGGCAATACCGGCGATTTCAAAACCACCAACTTTAGCCAGCACATCGATCGGATCAGCCGCATCAGGGCTATTGACCTGCAGACCCTGCTCGATCAATTTAATTTTTTGCAGCAGCGCCGCATCATCTATACCGGTGCCGCGATGGGTAACCTCGTCGACCGGCAGCTGGCTGAACACGGCGATAATAGCTGCCGACGGCGTGGTATTACCGATCCCCATATCACCGGTGCCGACCAGATCAAAACCCTGATCGACGCAGCGTTCTGCGAGCGCGATACCGACTTCAACTGCGGCCACCGCTTGCTCACGACTCATGGCTGGGCCGACGGCAAAATTAGCGGTCCCCGGAGCGATCTTGTGACGGAGCAGACTGGGGTGTTCTGCAAACTCATGATCGACCCCCATGTCGACTACAAACAACTCCGCGCCGGCATGACTGGCCAGAGCATTGATCGCTGCGCCGCCGTTGAGAAAATTATAAACCATCTGCGGCGTGACTTCACGCGGAAAGGCACTCACCCCCTCAAGGGCGATGCCGTGATCAGCGGCGAAGGTGAAAATCGCTTTTTTGCGAATATCGTCACGATTACTGATAGCGATGTAGCGCCGGGCAAACTCTTCAAGACGACCGAGGGAGCCAGGCGGCTTGGTCTGTTGGTCCAGTTTACCCTGAACCGCCTCAAGTTTGTTCTGGTCAACCTGTTTAATACTCTGCAATGCTGCATTCAATGTCACGTGGATAACCCTTTCATATTTATGTTGCACAACACATTGTTCAAGGTTTTAATTTCAAAGGGAGACCGGCAACCACCAACCAGGCTTCGTCGGCGGCATTGGCAAATTGCTGATTCAGTAGACCGTGTAAATCACGAAAACGCCGGGCCAGTCCGTTCTCCGGCACTACGCCGCTGCCA
The DNA here is from genome assembly GCA_965370375.1 of uncultured Desulfuromonadaceae bacterium. GTDB lineage: Bacteria > Desulfobacterota > Desulfuromonadia > Desulfuromonadales > UBA2294 > Kmv16. The sequence goes on along the minus strand of CBDUUF010000181.1, from coordinate 518 downwards.
AGTTCGTTGCTGACCACAAACACATCAGCCGGCAGACTTTGCAGAAGCGTGATCAACCGTTCCGCCGTCGCCGTTATCGCAGCATCGTCATCGGCGTGCGTTTCGAGCAGGTTACTCAGCCAGAGCGTCAGGCAATCGAGTAGCAGCGCCGTACAACCGTCAGCCGCCTGCGGCAAACGTTCAACCAGGGCCAGAGGTTCTTCGAGACTTCGCCAACGCTCGCCCCGCGCATTTTTATGTTCTTCAACCCGCGCCGCCATCTCGGCGTCACGCGCTTCGGCCGTAGCGACATAGAGCAATTCGCCCGAATACGCTTCAACCCGGGCCTGGGCATAGCTGCTCTTGCCGGAACGGGTGCCCCCGGTGATAAATATTATCTGTCCCATCAGTATTCGAGCCCTTCCCGGGCTGATATTCCCTGATCGTACGGGTGCTTCTCTTTCTGCATTACCGTCACCAGATCAGCCAACTGGCGCATCTCTTCCGGTGCGTTGCGTCCGGTTAACACTAGATTGAGT
>CBDUUF010000180.1:0-4347 GCA_965370375.1 uncultured Desulfuromonadaceae bacterium | reverse complement strand
ATGAAGGTTTGCGTTTCGCGATTCGCGAAGGTGGCCGAACCGTTGGCGCCGGCGTGGTTGCTAAAATTATCGAGTAATTGAATATTAATTAGATTTGCAACAATCCACTCTTCCGCGTGCGGGAGATGGGATGCTAGGATTTTATCATGCGGGATATCGTGACGCTTGCCTGCACCGAATGTAAGCAGCGCAACTACACTACCACGAAGAATAAACGGAACACACCGGACAAGCTGGAGTTCAACAAGTACTGCCGCTTTTGCCGTAAACACACCCCGCATCGCGAGACTAAGTAAGCGCGACGTGGCTGTTTTTTGCTGCAGGCCAGTAGCTCTAATGGCTAGAGCACCGGTCTCCAAAACCGGGTGTTGTAGGTTCGAGTCCTACCTGGCCTGCCAATTTTAGATGTTGGTCCTCGAAAGGGGTTTGTATAGTGATAGCTAAAACACTTCAGTTCCTGACCAATGTCAGAAGTGAGCTGGAAAAGACAACCTGGCCGAGCAAGAAGGATACTTACGGCTCGACGATCGTTGTCATCTTGCTCGTTATCTTTTTTGCTGTTTATTTAGGGCTGATCGATTCTGGTCTGTCGCGGCTTGTTAAGTATCTTCTGAATACGTAACCAGAGGGATCGAGCATGACTATGAAATGGTATGGTGTTCATACCTATTCCGGATATGAGAATAAGGTCAAGCTGAACCTCGAAGAGCGCATTCGTGCCCTCGATGCTGAGGAGCTGTTCGGCGAAGTTCTGATTCCGTCCGAGACTGTGGTTGAGCTGAAAAATGGCGAGCGCAAGACATCAATGCGCAAGTTTTTCCCCGGCTATATCCTGATCCAGATGGAGCTGAATAGCGAGACCTGGCATATTGTTAAGGATACGCCGAAAGTTACCGGTTTTGTCGGTGGTGGTTCATCTCCTCCGGCTATCCCGGATGAGGAAGTCCAGCTGATTACCAACCGTATGGAAGAAGGTGCCGAGCGCCCGAAACCGAAAGTTGCGTTTGACGTCGGTGAGACGGTACGTGTTATTGACGGTCCTTTCCTCAACTTCACCGGTGTTGTAGAAGACGTCAAGCCGGATAAAGCCAAGCTCAAGGTTATGGTCAGTATCTTTGGCCGTGTTACTCCGGTCGAGCTTGAATTTATTCAGGTAGAGAAAACGAACTAGATTAACTCTGTGCGGTTCAGTCGCTAATCGTTAATCGCATATAAGCAGTAATAAAAGTAGTCAAGGAGCAAGACATGGCCAAGAAAATTATTGGGCAGATAAAGCTGCAGATTCCAGCAGGTAAGGCGAACCCTTCGCCGCCTGTCGGTCCGGCGCTCGGTCAACATGGCGTCAACATTATGGAATTCTGTAAGGCCTTCAATGCCAAAACCCAGAGCGAAGGTGACATGATCATTCCGGTCATAATCACCGTTTATGCTGATCGCTCTTTCTCGTATATCACCAAGACGCCACCGGCGGCTGTTCTTCTGAGGAAGGCGGCCAAGATTCCGAAGGGGTCGGGTGAGCCGAATAAAAACAAGGTTGGTAAGGTTACCAAGGCTCAGGTCAAGGAAATTGCAGAGCTGAAAATGGTTGATCTGAATGCTTTTGAAATTGAAGCTGCTATGCGAATCATTGAAGGGACCGCACGTAGCATGGGTCTCGAAGTCGTTTGATTTGACGGCAAGTCGGAGTAAATTAAATGTCAGGTAAGAACTACAAAGAAGCTAAAGCCAAGGTAGACCGGACTCGAGATTACTCTCTCGATGACGCTCTTTCCTTGATCAAGGAAATGTCCTCTGTCAAGTTTGATGAGACGGTCGATATCTGCGTGCGTCTCGGCGTCGATCCGCGTAAGGCGGATCAGATGGTGCGAGGTGCAGTGGTCCTCCCGAACGGTCTCGGCAAGTCGATCCGGGTTGTCGTTTTCGCCAAGGGTGAAAAAGCCCAGGAAGCGACTGCTGCCGGTGCTGATTTTGTTGGTGCCGACGACCTGGTCGAAAAGATTCAGGGCGGCTGGTTTGATTTTGATACCGCGATTGCTACGCCCGATATGATGGGTACTGTCGGCAAGATCGGTAGACTTCTCGGACCGCGCAGTCTGATGCCTAATCCGAAGGTTGGCACCGTCACCTTCGATATCACGCGTGCTGTTGAAGAGGCAAAATCGGGTAAAGTTGAATATCGGGTCGAAAAGGCGGGCATCATTCACGCTCCGGTCGGCAAGGTATCTTTTGATGTCGAGAAACTTCGCGGTAATGTTCTCGCCCTGATGGATGCGCTGGTTAAGGCAAAGCCGTCGACTGCCAAAGGTGCTTACCTGCAAAAAGTAAGTATTTCGAGCACGATGGGTCCAGGAATGACTTTGGATATCCCGGAAATTCAGGCAGAAGTTAAATAAAGTATAAACAATCATCCGTTTGCGGGTGGTATATTTGCTCTCGGTCAGAGACAACAGGTACGCTGTTTAAGCGTTTAATGAAAATCGCCTGTCGAGGCTGGACATGGTTTAGCGGTTATCCGTTTTCCTCCATGCCCTGCGGCTGGGGCACGGAACCCTTAAGGGGTTGCTGAAAACCGATGAAAGGAGGAAAACGCATTGGATAAGACAAGTAAAGAACAATTGGTAGCAGAGCTGACTAAAAAGATGGGCGCGGCCAAAGCTGCATTTCTTACCGACTATCGTGGAATAGACGTCGAGGCGGCCAATGCTCTGCGTGGTGAGTTGCATAAAGCCAACGTTGAGTACCGGGTGGTCAAGAATACGTTTCTCAAGCTTGCTATTAAAGGGACTGATAATGAGTGCCTGAGTGAGTACTTAAACGGTCCGACCTCACTGACCATCGCGAAAGATGATCCGGTTGCACCGGCCAAGGCGCTTAGCGACTTTGCCAAGGCGAACAAGGATTTTGAACTGAAATGCGGTGTGCTTGACGGTAAGCTGTTGTCAGTTGCCGAGATTGTCGCGCTGGCAGATCTGCCGAGCCGTGAGGTCCTGTTGGCTAAGGTTCTCGGTTCGATCAGCGCTCCGGCAACCAACTTCGTTGGTGTGCTGGCTGCTATGCCGCGATCGCTGGTTCAGGTTCTTGGTGCGATCAAGGAGCAAAAAGAGGCCGCATAACGCAGGCCTGATATTTTAACTAATTCAGAAATAACGATTAATAGAGGAGAAGTACAATGGCTGGAGTAACTAAAGAGCAAGTTATTGAATTTATCGAAAACATGTCTGTTCTGGACCTGGCTGAGCTGGTCAAGGAACTGGAGGACAAGTTTGGCGTTTCTGCTGCTGCCCCGGTAGCCGTGGCTGCTGGTCCGGCCGCTGGTGAAGCTGCTGCTGCTGAAGAGAAAGACGAGTTTGACGTAATTCTCGCTACCATTGGTGACAAGAAGATCAATGTCATCAAGGTTGTTCGTTCAGCAACCGGCCTCGGTCTGAAAGACGCCAAGGACATGGTTGACAGCGCTCCGAGCACCATCAAGGAAGCTGCCACAAAAGCCGAAGCTGAAGAGCTCAAGAAGCAGCTTGAAGAAGCTGGCGCAACGGTTGAGCTCAAATAGTTTTCGGTGATATAAATCACCAGGTAGCCAAGGTCGCTGGAGCGGCCTTGGCTATTCGACGTTTCCTGACCCGGAGTTTTTTATGGGTCAGATACAACTGTTGATCCATATGGAAGGGCTCTGTTACTAGGTATTGTATTGAGTTATATCAATACCGAGTCACATGGGATTTTTCCGGGCGTACGATGCCCGTCATGCCAACGGGTCAAAGGTAAAGCGGGTTCGAGACCAGCAAAAGGAGACTCCATGGCTTATTCGATTGCGAATAACCAACTTCTGCGGAAGCATTTCGCCGAGATCAAGAAAATTATCGATATTCCTAACCTGATCGACATCCAGAAGGTGTCGTATCAGCGGTTTCTGCAGGCGGATCTACCGCCTTCAGCCCGGCAGAATATCGGTCTTGAAGCGGTTTTTAGTTCCGTATTTCCGATTCGTGATTTCAGCGGAACTTGTTCCCTTGAGTATGTTGCCTATACATTAGGTACACCGAAGTATGACGTTGAGGAGTGCCACCAGCGTGGTATGACCTTCGCCTCTCCGGTGAAAGTCCGTGTTCGTCTGGTAACCTGGGATTCCGATAAGGAGTCGGGTGTCCAGTCGATCCGCGACATCAAGGAGCAGGAAGTCTATTTCGGTGAAATCCCGCTGATGACCACAAACGGTACCTTTATTATCAACGGTACTGAGCGGGTTATTGTCAGTCAGTTGCACCGTTCTCCAGGTGTATTCTTTGACCATGACAAGGGCAAGACTCACTCTAGCGGCAAAATTCTGTATCGCGCCCGGGTGATTCC
>CBDUUF010000179.1:0-4390 GCA_965370375.1 uncultured Desulfuromonadaceae bacterium | reverse complement strand
AGGTGCTTGAGAATCTGATCAACAATGCAATTAAATACTCGCCAGCCGGCAGTCTTATTTAAATTTCTACCACACTAAACGATAAACAGTTGCTGATCAGCATCACCGACCAGGGTACCGGCATGACCAGTGAACAGGTCGCCAAGGTTTTCGATAAATTTTATCGTGTCGACTCCTCCAACACCTCGGTCAGCGGTCTGGGTATGGGTATGAGTATAGTTCAGAGCATTGTCCAGTCGCACGACGGAACCATCGATATTTCAAGCACTCCAGGAGCGGGCACAACCGTAACTTTTGGCCTGCCGCTAAACGACCCGGTCACCTTGCAATAATTCCAACAGGGGATTGATCCGGCCTGATCGGAATATATATTACCAAACAAGAAGGTCTGTCATCTGAACCGGGTTTACTTCACAATAAAATGATAAAATCAACACCCCAACGGACGCATCAACTCTAGCATCGACTCGTTAATCGGTCGCCGCCCGGCGGCAAAAACTTTCTCCAACTCGTGTAGATTAAGTAGCGCACAGCTCAACCCGAGCATTTTGCCTGATTCACCAGCCAGCAACGCCTCGACTGCTGCAACGCCGAAACGAGCTGCCAACAGGCGATCAAAAGCCGACGGTGACCCACCCCGTTGGTAGTGGCCAAGCACCATAATCCGGGTTTCAAACCCATCGCAATTTTTCAACTGCTCAGCAATTTCACTTGCACTGGCGACTCCTTCAGCAACAATAATCAGCGAATTGTCACGCCCCTCCCTGTAGCGATTATTCAACTCACGGCTGATCGCATCGATGTCGTAAGGCCGTTCTGGAATCAGGGCGAATTCAGCTCCGCAGGCGATGGTGGCAGCAACGGCGAGATACCCGCAGTTACGCCCCATCGTCTCAACAACAAATGCACGATCATGCGACGAGGCGGTATCTTTCAGGCAATCAACAGCTTTGATGATATTGTTCAGAGCGGTATCGACACCGAGCGACATGTCAGTGAAGGATATATCGTTATCGATGGAAGCAGGAATACCGATGACCTTGACACCGGACTGATGCAACGCCTGTGCACCGCGCAACGATCCGTCGCCACCGATCACAATCAGCCCCTCAACCCCGTGCTTGCTCAAAGTGGTGATAGCCTGTTGACGCCCTGCTGTTTCATGCATTTTCAAGCAACGCGCACTTTGCAGGAAAGTACCACCTCTTTGCAGGTTTCCACTTACTGAATGCGTCGTCAACGGCTGACACAAATCTTCAATCAGACCGGTGTAGCCTTTTTGCACACCGACAACTTCAACACCTTTTGACCTGGCAGCGCGAACAACGGACCGAATCGTCGCATTCATCCCGGAACAATCACCACCACTGGTCAGTACTGCAATTTTCTTCATACTGTTTCCATCTGATTGAGTACTTCTCTTGTCCTAGTTAATCACGTCTTTGAATAGTTACAACTGAATACGAAAGTTAGTGCTGGAGGGGCAACAAAACGAAAACCTGCATAATTCCCGCTCAAAACAGAACAGGGGTGCCGATCGGCACCCCTGTTCAATTTATTCAGTTTTGTTTCAGCCTCAACTCAGTTGCATCGCCTCTAGCCGTCGAACCCGCTCAGCCATCGGTGGATGAGTCGAAAACAGCGCCTTCATCCCGCCACCGCGCAACGGATTGACAATAAACATGTGCGCGGTCGCTTCATTGACCTTCGGCATCGGCGCCCGACTGTTGGCCGACTCCAGCTTTTGCAGGGCGCTGGCCAGATAGCGTGGATTGCCACACAGCTTCGCGCCCCCCTCGTCGGCGAGATACTCACGTGAACGGGAGATCGCCATCTGCACCAGCATGGCAGCGATCGGCGCCAGAATCATCATGGCGATCATCGCCACCGGGTTACTGTCTTCATCATCACGACCACCAAAAATCATTGACCACTGGGCCATGTGGGCCATAAAGGAGATGGCCCCGGCCACGGTAGCGGCAATTGAGCCGATCAGGATATCACGGTGTTTAACATGACTCAGCTCATGCGCCATGACCCCGCTCAACTCGTCGCGGGACAAAATCTGCATCAACCCCTCGGTCGCAGCGACCACCGCATGCTCGGGATTACGACCGGTGGCAAAGGCGTTCGGGGCTGGTTGCGGCAACACATACACCTTCGGCATGATCATATTATTGCGCTGACAGAGGTCGTGCACTACATCGTATAAAAGTCCGCTGGTCGTCTCTTTCCCTTTATACATCTTGATCACGATTTTGTCGGAGAACCAGTAACTCCCCATGTTCATTACCGCAGCAAAAATCAACGCCATCAGGGCGCCACTCTGACCACCGAGTGCGCCGCCGGCAGAGACCAGAATCAGGGTCAAGAAGGTCATCAGGCCGACTGTTTTCAGGGTGTTCATGTTATTCCTTATTCTTCTGTTAAATAGTGCTATTGCTGTCGTGTTGCCAACAATCTAATTACGCATAACTGAATTTCAAGTGGTTTGAAGCAAGCAGGCACTAAACGACAGGCAGAATTACGGTCCAAGCTGTGGTCAACAAACCGACCAAAAGGCGTTTGCATGGTGATTGAAACTCTGAATTCAACTTGTCACGCACCTTGCGAGAAGATTTAGCACCCATCCGGAAACTCTGGATGGGTGTAACGTACGTTTCTGATCTGGAAACTAGCAATTTTTCGCAAGGTCAAGGAAATCAAGCATTTGAGCGGAGGCGTAGTACTTTACGCCGCACAATCAAATGAGCAGATTGACGCCGAGATTGCGAAAAAGGGCAGTTTCCGGACAGAAACTAGCCAAGGCGGTGGCCGCTCGGTAGCGGCTGTCCACGCAAAAAATCGGCGGCGGCCAACCTTTTTTTGCCCGGCAGTTGCAGTTCGGCAACAGTGATCGCTCCTTCGCCGCAAGCGACAACCACGCCGCTGCTGTCAGCCGACAACACCGTTCCCGGCTGTCCGGATCCGTCAGCCAAAACAGTTCCGGCAATCTTCAGGGTCGCACCATCCAGAACGGTGTAGGCACCGGGCCATGGCGCCAGACCACGCACCTGATTATGCACCTCGGCCGCGGGTCGGCTCCAATCAATCAAGCCATCTTCCTTTTTCATCATCGCCGCATAGCTCGTCAGAGCTTCGTTCTGTTTTTCAGCGACCAGGCTACCAGCAAGCAAACGAACAATCGTCTCGTCCATCGCCGCACGCCCGACCTTGGCCAGACGATCGTACAATTCACCGGCAGTTTCATCCGGGCCGATGGCGATCGTCTTTTTAATCAACATATCGCCGGTATCGAGGCCAATATCCATCTGCATCGTCGTCACGCCGGTCTCGGTCTCGCCATCGACCACCGCCTTATTGATCGGTGCCGCGCCGCGATACTTTGGCAGCAGTGAAGCATGAACATTGATGCAACCGAGACGGGGAATATCGAGCACCACCTGCGGTAGAATCTGGCCATAAGCGACCACCACAATCAGATCCGGAGCCAACACCTGCAACTCAGCCACCGCTTCCGGCGCGCGCAATTTAAGCGGCTGAAACACCGGGATATTTTGCTGCAGGGCCAACTCCTTGATCGGCGGCGCCGCCAGCTTCTTGCCGCGTCCCTTCGGGCGGTCCGGCTGGGTATAGACCCCGACCAGATTGAGCCCGGCATCGATCAGGCCATGCAGGGTATCGAGAGCAAAATCGGGTGTCCCCATAAAGACCGTACGGATCTGTTGCGCCTTCATAGCTGCTCCTCCATCTGCTCCAGAATTTTTTTATACTTCTTTTTAAACAGACCGCGCTTAAGCGAAGAGAGATGATCGACGAACAACACGCCATTAAGATGATCAATTTCGTGTTGAAAGGCGACCGCCTGCAGGCCGTCAGTCGAGAGCATCTGCTCGCTGCCATCCAGATCCAGGTAACGGACCGTCACTTCAGCATTACGCTTGATCTTGCAATAATAACCGGGAACCGACAGACAACCTTCTTCCTCGAATGATTCGCCTGTGGCCGTGATAATTTCAGGGTTAATTGCAACCAGCAGTTGCGACTCTTCGTCGCGGCCGCCACAATCGAGCACTATAAGCCGCTTGGAAACGCCGACCTGCGGCGCAGCCATACCGATCCCCGGGGCCGCGTACATGGTTTCAATCATATCTGTAGCGAGCTGCCGGATAGAATCGTCAATCTCGGCAATCGGCTCCGCCTTTTTGGACAAAACCGGTTCCGGGTAATGATAGATTTGCATAAGGGCCATATCCAAACTCGTTTCCTGCTGACAGTTATATCGAGAGCCTTGCAGTCTGTCGGACTTACCGGGCCGAAGCGAAAATTTGAGCGTTTGAGAGTATATTTTAGCTCGTTTGCAGGCTCATAGCCGTAGCTATGGGGTAAA
>CBDUUF010000178.1:0-4414 GCA_965370375.1 uncultured Desulfuromonadaceae bacterium | reverse complement strand
TTACAAACCGTTTTTTATATCCTTGTAACAGCTTTATTGATCTTTTTAATATTTGCCAATGTATCGGTTTTTTTGCACATTAATTGCATAAGACATATAATTGGATTATAACTGCGAGGAATAAAATGCTGACCGAACTCATTAAAGACCGCTGGCTGTTCGACCAACTCAATGAACCGGCTTTCCTGCTCAACACAGAACGCTGCATTCTTGGCATCAACCGGGCTGCGACAAAACTGTTCAACGTCACCGAAGAGAATGTTATCGGTAAACCATGTCACACAGTGACCGGAATGGGCCGTTGCCACAACAGCTGCGCCTTTCCTGATGTGATGAGGAGCGGCACCGGTAAAAAATCTCTCGACCTTGAATGCCTGCAGGGGTGCGATGACACCGCCATCTGTATCGAATTGACGCCACTGCATAACGATAACGGTGAAATCGTTGCCATGCTCGAATTGTTCCACGATGCAACAATCCTGCGTGACCTGACCAATCAGCTGGAGCGCAAACAGGCACGTTTGACGGCAGAAATAGACCGGTCGCATGCACTGGTTAATTCAATCGCTGACGGCATTTACACCGTTGATCTCGACATGTGCCTGACCAGCTTCTCGCACGGTTCATCCCGCATCACCGGCTACAGTGAAGATGAGGCTCTCGGTAAAAAATGTCATGAGGTCTTCCACACCAGCGTCTGTGACACCGACTGCCCACTGAAGTGGACCCTGAAAAAAGAACAACCGGTGCACAATTGCTCAGCCGCGATCGTCGACCGCCAGGGAGTCAGTATCCCGGCCTTTATCTCGTCTGACCTGCTCCGCGACCACAATGATGAAATCTGCGGCTGTATCGGGATTATCCGCGACCGGAGTGAAGTTGAAGAACTGAAAGCCAAGATGCACAACGAGTACACTTTTTCCGATTTTGTCGGCAAGAGCAAGGTCATGACTGAGATTTATGACCGGGTAAGAACCGTTTCGGCCTCGGACACCACAGTAATCGTCAACGGAGAAAGCGGCACCGGCAAGGAGTTGATGGCCCGCGCCATCCACTATCGCTCCACCCGTAACACCGGTCCATTCGTCAAAGTAAACTGCGCTTCACTGGCCGAGACCCTGCTAGAGAGTGAACTATTTGGCCACGAGAAAGGCGCATTTACCGGCGCCCACAAAACCAAGCCGGGTCGTTTCGAACTGGCGAACGGTGGCACCATCTTCCTCGATGAGATCGGAGATACTTCCCTGGCACTACAGGCTAAACTGCTGCGCGTATTGCAGGAAAAGGAGTTTGAACGGGTCGGCGGCATTGAAACCCTGAAAACGGATGTCAGGGTAATAGCTGCAACCAACCGGGATCTGCAAAAAATGATCGCCAACGGTGAGTTCCGCGAAGACCTCTACTATCGCCTCTGCGTCGTGCCGATAAATCTGCCGCCACTACGTGACCGCCGTGAAGACATCCCGTTACTGGTCGAATTTTTTGTCCAGAAATTTAATGCCCGCGGCGAACGGATTCGCGAGGTTTCCAGTCGGGCAATGGCGCAGTTGATCGAACACGACTGGCCGGGCAACGTCCGAGAATTGGAAAATGCCATTGAGCATGCCTATGTCACCAGCACCACCGACCGCATCGAGCGCCGTTTCTTGCCGACATCACTCCTTGGCAACAGTCCCGAAACGGAGATCGACTTGGAAACGGACCGTTTCAACGCCTCGGAACGTGAGCAACTTATCCAGACCCTCGAGCGGCACCGCTGGAAGAAGGGGGCGGCGGCCGAAGAGCTGGGGCTGAGCCGAACCACCCTCTGGCGAAAAATGAAGCACAATGGTCTGGCCTGACCACCGGGCAACCGGGTGCAGACGCCTGCGAAGCAAGCTCCTAAATACGAAAACGCCCGGATGAAATCATCATCCGGGCGTTGCCATTCTATATCTCTATCAGGGAGATTTGTTTACTCTTGCGGTGGTGCCGCCCCCGGCTTTTTCGGCAGGAACTGTTCAAACGCCTTCTTATCCTGACAACAACGATACGCTTCATCCGGAGCAATCAATTTGGCCTGCAGTTGTTCAAGGATGTGCTGATCCATCAACTGCATCCCTTCGCGCTTGGCGGTCTGCATGATCGACGGGATCTGGAAGGTCTTCCCTTCACGGATCAGGTTACTGATCGCCGCATTGCCGACCAGAATTTCCAGGGCGGCGGTCCGCCCTTTGCCGTCGGCCGTCTTCATCAGCTGCTGACAGATGACGCCACGCAAAGACTCGCCGAGCATGGTCCGAATCTGCTCCTGGCCGTCCTTGGGGAAGGCATCGATAATCCGGTCGATGGTCTTGGCGGCAGAGTTGGTGTGCAAGGTACCGAAGACCAGATGTCCGGTTTCAGCCGCGGTTATCGCCAGGGAGATCGTCTCCAGATCACGCATCTCACCGACCATAATAATATCGGGGTCTTCACGCAGGGCGGCGCGCAGGGCGCTTTGAAACGAATCCGAATGGGTGCCGATCTGCCGTTGGTTCAGTAGCGACTTCTTGTTTTGATGGATGAATTCGAGCGGATCCTCGATGGTCAGGATATGCTCTTTGCGGGTACTGTTGATCAGATCGATCATCGCCGCCAGGGTGGTCGACTTGCCGCTGCCGGTAGGACCGGTGACCAGAACCAGTCCCTTTTTCAACAGGGTCATATTGCGGACACCCAGCGGCAGTTTGAGTTCATCGGCTGTCAGCACCTTGCTCGGTATAATCCGGAATACGGCCGCGATGCCGCGATGGGTCATCAGCATATTGCCACGAAAACGGGCAACGCCCGGCAGTTCGTAGGCAAAGTCGAGGTCGTTGCTCTCTTCAAAATCCTGTTTCTGCTCATCGAACAGGATTTCATACAGCAGGCTCTTGGCCTGATCATGGCTCAAAGGGGGGAAATTGAGCGGCACCATCTCACCATGCAGGCGAAACATCGGCGGCGCACCGCTGGAGATATGCAGATCACTGGCACCCTGCTGCTTGAGCATTTTGAATAAATGATTAATTTTGGCCATGCAAACCCTCACACAAAAAGATATCAACACCGATAAAAAGAACAGCAATAATCGGGCCGTAAACAATCTTAGGATACTAACATAGCCTGAAACCGGCATTCAACCGCTTTTCCGGCGTTCTCCCCCCTTGCCTTCAAATCGCAGTCGTGCTATTTTCCGTTCCCCTGACACACCTTCAACCGACAACGTGACACACGGAGAAACAGTATGAGCAAGGCACTAGGCCTCCTATCCGGTGGGCTCGACAGCAGCCTGGCGGCATTAGCTCTCAAACGCCAGGGCATCGAGGTTACCTGCATCGCGTTCGCCACACCATTTTTCGGTGCCGGGCGGGCGCGTAAGGCTGCTGCGCAGATGGATATCCCTTTAATTGTTCAGGATATCAGTGAAATCCATTTGGAAATGCTTAAAAAGCCGCGTTATGGCTACGGTAAGAACATGAACCCGTGTATCGACTGCCATGCGATGATGTTTCGTCTGGCCGGCGAGCAGATGGCCGCTGGTGGCTTCGATTTTCTTTTTTCCGGCGAAGTCCTCGGCCAACGACCGATGAGCCAGAATGCCCGGGCACTGAACTCCGTCGCCAATTACTCAGGCTACCCGGATCGCATCCTGCGCCCGATGAGTGCTCGAGTCTTGCCGAGCACCAGCATGGAAGAGAATGGCCTAGTTGATCGCGAACAGCTACTCGACATCCAGGGCCGTTCGCGCAAACCACAGATAGCACTGGCAAAAGAGTGGGGATTGACAGATTATCCATCATCCGGTGGCGGCTGCTTACTGACCGAAAAGTTATTCTCTAATCGTTTACGCGACCTGTTTGAACACAACCCGGAAGCTACGGTTGTTGAGGCCGAGCTACTAAAGGCCGGCCGACAATTCCGCCTATCTGCAACAGCCAAGCTGATTCTCGGACGTAAGCAGGCTGATAACGACCGGATTAATGAGTTGGCACTGCCAGAGAATATCATGCTGCGTGCCGATAACTTTTCTGGCCCCCAGGGGTTGATCAGTGGTGACGCCCAACCTGACCAGATCGCAATCGCAGCTGCGCTGGTCGCCAGTTATGGTAAAGGTGCAGACGAAAACGAAGTCGCGGTACTGTTACAACAGGGAGAAAAAAATTGGGAGCTTACGGTCGCCCCGTTCGACCGCGACAAAGCCCGTGAATTGTTGATCACTTAACATTCCGGCCAGTCGCCGGTATTCCGCAATATGCAGCGGCGCCATGCATTAATCATGGCGCCGCTTTTTTGTTATTTATATTCGTCTACGACACGGCAGACGTCAGGCAGGCATCAACGGCATTCCGGATGCAGCTCTGCGCAACGACATTCTCCAGCCCGCTTTGCTAGCAGCCTGTCGGACTTTCCG
>CBDUUF010000177.1:0-4435 GCA_965370375.1 uncultured Desulfuromonadaceae bacterium | reverse complement strand
GTCGGCATCCGCGTCAGCGAAGAAGATGAATTCCGCGGCATGGACGTCGCAGAAATCGGCATGGAAGCCTACCCGGATTTCCAAAAGGTATCTTCAGCCAACACCGGCGTGTTCTGAAAAACACGATATGAACTCAACCGACCGGGTGGCTGTTGCCGCCCGGTCATATTCAAGGTAAAAATAGAAACAATCTATGGTTTTATTATTTAACAACAGCACAAATCACTCCGACAAACGCTCTCCCATGAAAACTCTGTAAAACCCGATACAATTACCGTAAATGTTTGATTTTAATATTTATATCACGAAAAAATTAAAGATTGCATTCTTGCCATACTTAAATATAATGCTGTTTTATTATGTAGTGTTGAATTTAATATTCAGGGCAAATCCTCATGTTCAAAAACCAACAATCTCAAACGGCTGGCATCACAACGGTAGCCCAGGCGAATAACCATTGGTCGTACGAAGAGGTCATGCAGAATATCGACATCGGCATCATTGTCGTCGATGCAGCGTCTCGAACCGTCCATTATCATAACCCGACAGCCCTGCGACTGCTTGCAAAGAGCAACAGTACCCTCGACTTTCAAGACCTTCCTGCGCAACTGTTTACCCCGAAGAGCGAACAGGACAGTTCTGACATTTCTCACACTGTGAATCGCAATGGACGTCTGCTCGGCTTCTCTTCTTACCCGGCCTCAGAGCATCACGACTGCCTGTTAGTCCGTGACATTACTGAAAAACGCCGACTTGAGTCAATTGCTCAAGCAGTGAACACTATGGACAACATCGGCTTCATCTTTTCCGGCATACGCCACGAAATCGGCAACCCACTCAATTCTATAAAAATGACGGTCAGTGTTCTACAAAAAAACCTCGACGATTTTTCCAAGGCAGCGGTCGGGACTTACCTGGAAAGAGTCGCCTCGGAAATTACCCGAATGGAATATCTGCTCAAATCGCTGAAGAACTTCAGCATGTTTGAAAAGCAGGATATACGCGATCACGACCTCGGTACCTTTCTCGAAAAACTGCAAGCTTTGGTCGCCGGGGATTTTGCACAAAAAGGGATTGGACTGTTGATCGAACCGGCACCGGAAAACATCTCCGCTCGCTTTGACCCACGCGCGCTGCATCAGGTGTTACTCAACCTGCTCTCCAATGCCGTTGATGCCTTACACGGCAGACCCAACAAAGAGATTCGCATCAGCACGGCAACTAGCGGTGAACTCTGCTGGCTGACTGTCCGGGACAACGGCTGTGGAATGAATGAGGAGCAGCGCAAGCTGTTATTTCAACCATTTTGCACCAGTAAACCACACGGCAATGGACTCGGGCTGGTGATCACCCGCAAACTTCTGACAATAATGCAGGCCAGTATCGACATTCGCAGCACTGAAGGTGATGGAACAATAGTACAGATCGCCTTGCCACTGGCAATGGAGCGTGACGAGACATGAAGGATATTTTACTTGTCGATGATGAACATCCGTTCCTGCTCAGTCTGAAGGATGGGCTAACCGCGTACAGCCCGGAATTCAATGTAATACTGGCCACTACGGTCCAGGAAGCTCTCAACATTCTAAAGATCATGGACGTTGATTTACTGGTCACTGACCTCAAGCTACCTGGGGCCGATGGCTTTCAACTACTCGCTTCAGCCAGTCGAACCCATCCGCACCTGCCGGTGATCGTCATGACAGCATTTGGCACCCCGGAGATTGAAGCGCGATTGTCGCAAATGAACGCTATGCACTATCTCGAGAAACCACTCGATTTCGATGAGCTGACTCAAACCATCGAATCTGCGCTCTCATCTGAGTCTCTCAGCTTTATTCGTGGCATCACTCTCTCCACTTTTCTACAGCTTGTGCATATGGAGAAAAAGACCTGCTCTTTGAAGATCCGCAACCAAGAGAGAACCGGCTACCTGTTTTTGAAGAACGGTGAACTGCTCGATGCCCAGACTGGTGAAAAAACCGGAGAGACCGCTGCCCTTGACATTATGTCCTGGGATGACACTGAAATCGAGATGGATAATATTTGCCGCCGAGACAACTCAGAAATAAGTTCATCTCTGGAGTTTCTGTTGATGGAAGCTTTTCGCATTAAGGATGAACATAAGATAGGCATTATCAATAATGAGGAAATCCGGTCTGCCAGCACGCAAGATAAAATCAATTCCATTGAGCTACTACGCGACTTGCTGTCCAAAACGCCGGAGATAAAAGCCTTTGCCCTGTTTGATGAGACAAGTTTTCTTGAATATCAACACGGCACATCAGAACTACTCACCCGACTCGACATCGGGTCATACCTTAACCTGTGTGCCGAACTTGGACAGAGCCTCAATGGCGGCGCCATGCGCTACCTGCAATTCACAACTGACTCAAAGCGACGCCACCTGCTGTTTCGTCACGACAAGCACAGTATCGCCATATCTCTGGCACAAGGTGCCCGGACCGATAAAGTTATGCATGAAATATCCGTAGCCAGCCAGGCATCAATACCGTTTTTAACTAAAGGATAGTCATGAATCAGATGATCAACGACCTCAAAGAGATACCAGGTGTCATTGGTGCATACACATGGCACACCAGTAAAGGTCTGCAAAACAGCAACCTGCCCGCGTTATTTAAAAACGACCGACTGAATGATATGGCCTGCATTCTGACCCGAATCCATTTAACCGGACAGCAGGATTTTCCAGATTTAGAAGACACGCTGGTCTGTTTTGAAGAAGCGGTCGCCCTCTGCCGCCAGCTAACTCCAGACAACTTCCTGATTATGGTTTGCGATTCAACGATCAACATGAATCTTCTGGCTATCTCCCTCAACCTCGCCATCGAATCTTATCTCTCTGGCGATACAGCTCAATCTGAAGTAGCAGCAACTAGCGGAAGTAAACCAAGCCCAGAACAGCTAAAAAGTATGCAGACAACCGGCCCTCTGGCCAAACCGCTACAGATTATGTCGAGTGAGCTCTACTCAATCATGGGACCGATGGCCTCGATTGTTTTTGAGGAGGTCCTACTCGATTGGGCAACCAGCGAACCACCATCGACATCTCGTCTTTCAGCCTTGTTCGATGGACTCTGCACCGAAACCAGTGACCCGGAAAAAACACGTCGATACCGAAAACTGGTGAGCGATCGTTTGGGAGATAAAAACTAATGAGCAAAACGCCCCGCACCGCTTCTGCTACACGCTTTTATGAGCAAATCACCGGGATAGCCGGTATCGACAAGTTTGCCCTGGTTCGCAATGACGGTCGTATTGTGACTCACAACATGCTGGCTCCAGACGGTTTTGTAAAAATGGTCACGGCATGTGGCCTGAGTTCTGTATCTTTACGTAAACCACTCGGCGTTTCACACCTGAAACAGATCATCCTCAATCGGCCAAACAATCAGAGCGTCATCATTTTTCCGCTTTACAAATATTTTCTCGGCATCCAGAAACTCGGCGATACTGATCAGGATACAATCATTCACAATGTTAGCCAATTACTTCGGCAGATAACCCAGAAACAGGCCCATTGAGTTGCAACAGGGAGGGATCATGATTCGCAACAATCTCATCCGGAGCGCCATAATTATACTAGTTTTGCTAGTACCAGCCATCGCTCCAGCGGCTCAATTAAGCGCACTCGACAAGCGGGCTGAAAAACTCGCCAATCAATGTGTCAGCGAAATTATTGACCAGTTCGAACTTCTGCTCACCGGCGGCCAACTGACCATGGCGCAATTGTTCGACACATTTTACATTCCGATTCCAAATACCGAACCACAAAAGTTTCATACTCAGTACGACCGGATGATCGATGGAATTATCCGACCTGTTCTCGATAAATACCTTGCCGCAGATAAAAGTTTCATCTTTGTCGTTGCGGTTGACCGCAACGGCTATCTACCAACGCATAATGCCCGCTATTCACAGCCGTTGACCGGCGATGGCGACCACGATACTCGTTGGAACCGCACAAAAAGGATTTTCAACGATCGAACCGGCTTAGCGGCAGCCCGCAACACCGAACCACTTCTATTGCAACGCTACAGTCGCGATACCGGCGAAGAGATGGCTGATCTATCCGTACCAATAATCAACAAGAAACGCCACTGGGGAGCAATACGCATAGGTTACAAACGCTAACATTCAATTGATATTTTCAGGAGGAACCACGATGTTTCACACAATTGGCGCAAAGGTCGCTATCTGGGTCAACCTTGTACTGCTGGCTGTCATGGCAATCGGCTCCGCTGGATAGGAGAAGCTGCGTGGAAAACGGCCAGCTCACAACGAGTCGGCATCGTCTACCGGTAAGAAGACATCCGGCAGCCGCGCCGGCGCATCGAGACTGCGGATTCGTGGCGTTGTCGATCAAATGTGCGTTTTCTGAAAACAGAGAAGAAATTCAGAAAAATCTTGCTGG
>CBDUUF010000176.1:0-4445 GCA_965370375.1 uncultured Desulfuromonadaceae bacterium | reverse complement strand
GCTACACAACACTTTGAGGAATCGGGAGAAACCAAGATGACAACCTGGACTTTCGAACCTGGACACACTGCAGCTGAGTTTTCAGCACGGCACATGATGGTGACTAACGTCCGTGGACATTTCAAGAATGTTCATGGAACGCTTAAGTTTAACCCTGAATCTCCGAATGACTCTTCAGTCGAGATAATCATCGATGCCAAGGAGATATGGACTGGCGATCCTGAGCGAGATGGCCATCTGTGCAGTGCAGATTTTCTCGATGTTGAGAAGTACCCCAAGATCACATTCAAAGGCAACCGAGTAGAGGCTACCGGGGCTAGCGATTATATAGTTACCGGTGACTTAACGATTCGAGGAGTCACTCACCAAGCAGTACTGGCTGTAAGCTACCTGGGGTCGTGGGCAACACCCTGGTGGGAGGGCGACGAGGACAAAGGCCCAAGAACCAGAGCCGGATTTGTGGCAAAAACACAAATCAATCGGCATGATTTTGGCGTGAGTTGGAACTCCACCCTGGAAAAAGGCGGTATCGTTGTCGGCAGCATGGTGGACATCACAATCGATGCTGAAGCGATTCAGGATAGTTCTTGATCTTGCCATAGTCCGTTGTTTACAACAGGGAAAAGGGCTTGACAAACAGACTTAGCAAAAAGAGATATCAAAACCATACCGAGGTTGAAGACCTGGATATGGATCAAGGACGTTCTGAGTATCGAGATTGTCAGATCTGCCCAAAAAGGCGATGGACAGTTTCCAGGTTGATCAATAATCTGATTGCAGATATATTGACGAACCAATCAACGGTAACTCATCTCCAAATAACAGTACGGGTAACAGTGGCCGAGAAACGGAATTAACACTCATGATGATGGTTTTTTTGACAGCACCGGCCTGTCTGCTCAGTTTCTTTCTCGCTTACCTCTGCTACAAGCGAACCTACTACCGACACACGCTCGTATTGTCGCTGTTTGCAGTTTGCATGTTGATCGTGACCGTCAGCATCCTCGGGGTCGGATATTTCATGTGGGCGGAAATGAATGAGGAGTTTGCCGGGGCTCTTTGGACATCAAGCTTTAACCAAACGTGCTAAACAAGAGAGGCCACCAGCAATTAAAGATGGTGGCCTCTCTTGTAAATTTAACAATCAATAAAACTCAATCAGTCTCACTCCCAGACTTCACCCGCCCAACCTGTCCATCCTCCAACCGCACCTTGATCCCGTGCGAATGAAACCGGCTCTTGGTCAAAAGATCCTTGACCACCCCTTGCGTCAGCTTGCCGCTGCGCTGATCCTTCTTGAGCACGATTGAAACCGCCATTCCCGGTTTGATCTCATCGCGATTTTGTCCGTTCATCCACTCTTGCCTTTATTGCTTTTGATGCAGCTATTCATTTAACTACTCAGCGAGTTGGCTGCAGCCGTTGATTGCGAGAAGTTAAGTGACAACGTTGGACGCAAGCAATGGCAATGGCAGTGGCCAACACAGCCCCATATACCAAACTGAACTATTTACCTTTTTTCTGACTCGCCTTGAGCAGATCAGCAAAAGTCCCCATACCTGAGCCGGAAGCCGGCTCATCACTGTACGAGGTCTCACCAACTTCTTCTTCGCTGCCGGTCGGGACCAGCGAGATCCGCTTCTCTTCAAGATCAAGCTTCTCAACCGTGACCTGAAGGGACTGCCCGACCTCGACAACTTCCTTCGGATGTTTGATATGCTTCCCTTCGCCGAGCTTGGAGATATGCACCAGGCCATCAATCCCAGGCTCAAGCGTCACAAATGCACCGAACGGCGCGAGACGCGAGACGGTGCCGGTGAGCTTGCTGCCAGCCTTGTACTTATCGGCGACACCGGCCCAAGGATCGGCCAGGGTATCGCGCAGGCTGAAGGCGAATTTATTCTCTTCCCAATCGATCCGCTTGATCGCCAGCTCCAGCTCCTGACCTTCTGAGAGGATATCGCTCACCTTCTCGACCCGGCCGTAAGCGATCTCGGAGATCGGCAACAAACCCTCAATCCCGCCGATATCAACAAACGCACCGAAGTCGCGGATCGAGGTGATGACACCTTTGACCAGCATCCCCTCCTTCAAGGTTTTTTTCAACTCTTCACGCATCTGCGCGCGTTCCTCTTCGAGGATCGCACGGTGCGAGACGACGATGTTGCGCCCCTGCTCTTCGAACTGGGAGATCTTGAACGAGAGGCTGGTGTCAATCACGGCTGCGGAATCTTCAACGCGCCGCATGCCGAGCTGCGAGAACGGGCAGAAGGCGCGGACGTTGCCGGGGAGCTTGATCTCATAGCCGCCCTTGACCTCTTTTTCGATCCGGCCATCAACCGGGATACCGCTGCGCCATGCCTCTTCGAGCTGTTCGGTACCGCCGGAACCGCCGCCGCCGATCTTCAGGGTGAAGCGCATCTCGCCCCCCTGACGCGACATGAAGTACGCCTTGATCTTGTCGCCGACGGCAACCGTGAGGATCCCTTCGTCGTCCTTGAGCTCCTGGACGCTTAAGACCCCTTCGCCCTTCTGTCCAATATCGAGGAACACCCACTCGGCGCCGATCTGCAAAATCTTCGCTTCGGTCTGCTGACCGAGCTCAAGGCGGGTTGTGCTCCCCATGCTCTGCTCCAGCATATCAGCGAAACTCTCGCCCTGCTCCATCTCCTCTTCGTCATACAATTCGTCGTCCATCGCGCGATCCTTTTATTTTTAGCTAGGAGTATAATTAGATTTGTTCTTTATAAGATGTTTCCGGCCAACTGTAAACATTGTCGAGCAATATTACTGAAATGCTTAATAAAGTTGACATAACTATGACACCTGTGGTTAGGTATGTCCGCACAACAAAGCTTTTCCAGGTAAGCAAGACTAAATGTATACATTTCGTAAAGCCTCGGATCTGTCCTGGGGCTTTTTTATTGAACCACACAGGTAACATTCAGCTAACGACTAAAAACCATCATTCCGGCACAATTTGAGCCGGTATCCTGATTTCACAAGTCTTAAGGATTAGATCTCCATAGATAATTTATGGGGAGGACAGACTTCTTCCTGATTTGATTATTCTGAATAGTTACAAAGAAGAAGGATCCTATGGATTTCACTAATTTCAAGTTTCACCCGAAAGTAGACGCTGGCATCAAAGCCGCCGGCTACACCACACCGACCCCGATCCAGGCCCAGGCAATTGTACCGGTCATGGAGAACAAAGATGTCATGGGTCTGGCCCAGACCGGTACCGGCAAAACTGCCGCCTTCGGTCTACCGATCCTCAACCGCTTGATGACCGGTAAGCGTGGCCACATACGCGCCCTGATCATCGCTCCGACTCGCGAGCTGGCCGAGCAGATCAACGAAGCGATCAAAGATCTCGGCAAGATGACCGGGCTGCGCGGTATCACAGTTTATGGTGGGGTCAGCATCAACCCGCAGAAAGCCGCACTGAAGCGCGGTGTCGAGATCGTCGTCGCCTGCCCCGGCCGGCTGCTCGACCACATCAATCAAGGGACCATCGACCTCTCGCACCTCGACGTTCTGGTGCTGGACGAAGCCGATCAGATGTTCGACATGGGCTTCTTCCCCGACATTCGCAAAATTCTCAAGGCGCTGCCGAGCCAGCGACAAAACCTGCTCTTCTCGGCGACCATGCCGCAAGAGATCAAGCGCTTGGCCGGCGAGGTTCTCAACAACCCGCTGACCATCCAGGCCGACACCGCGACATCGGCGGTTACCGTCCGCCACGCGCTCTACCCGGTGGCTCAGCATCTGAAGACCGATCTGCTGTTGCAGATGTTGAAGCATACCGACACGGATTCCGTGCTGGTCTTCACCCGGACCAAGCACCGGGCCAAGCGGCTCGGTGAAAAACTGGGGAAATCCGGTTACACGGCAGCATCGCTGCAGGGCAACCTGTCGCAAAACCGCCGTCAGGAAGCGCTCGACGGCTTCCGCAAAGGTAAATACCAGATTCTGGTAGCTACCGACATCGCCGCCCGCGGTATCGATGTCAGTCAAGTGTCACACGTAATCAATTTCGATGTACCGAGCACTCCGGAAGCTTATGTGCACCGCATCGGCCGGACCGGCCGGGCCGCCCGTACCGGTGATGCTTTTACCATGGTGGCGAACGACGACAAGTCGATGGTCCGCTCGATTGAGCGCTTGCTCGGCAACAGCATCGAACGCCGCACCATGGACAACTTCGATTACAAAAAAGCCGCGCCGGCCAGAAGCGCTCAACCGGCCCGCAGTACACACAACCGCAATGGCGGTCGACCGCAAAGTTCCCGACCGGCTAGTTCAGGAAAGGCTCCCCGGCCAAATCGTAACAGAGCGAATCAGGGGCAACGGACGGGCGGCGCACGCCCTTCTGGTAACAGATAAACAAAAAAAGGGCCGGATGACATTAAGTCATCCGGCCCTTAAATATTTTAAGATCC
>CBDUUF010000175.1:0-4445 GCA_965370375.1 uncultured Desulfuromonadaceae bacterium | reverse complement strand
CAGTCATCTCTGCCAGGTTGGCCCCCTTGCCACCAAGCAGGTTCTTCATGTCACCATTGCCTTCGGCCTCGCCATCACCGAAAAAGTACACACATTTG
This sequence comes from uncultured Desulfuromonadaceae bacterium, assembly GCA_965370375.1. GTDB lineage: Bacteria > Desulfobacterota > Desulfuromonadia > Desulfuromonadales > UBA2294 > Kmv16. The sequence continues at coordinate 4,347 of CBDUUF010000175.1, read as the reverse complement.
CCTGACATCAACTCTCCTCCCTAAAAGTTGGTTGGAACCGTGAATTTTCTAAAACAAATGTTTCAAGTAACTATTCATCACCATCTAGAACTGTTGGCAAAACCGCCTGTCATCCTCGAATGCTTCTATCGGGGATCCATGTTTTAAAGGCTGGATTCCCGATTACGCCCTCGGGAATGACAACTTTCACTGTAGTGCTGAACCACGCCAAGGAACCTGTTGAGTTTGACGTAGCGTAAACACCAGCAGTTGCCTAGTCGGCGATTTTGGTGAAATCGGCAATCCCCTTAAACAGACCCGCAATCGCGGTCAGCAGCGCCAGTCGATTGTTCCGCACCTTTTCGTCTTCGGCCATGACCATGACGCCGTCAAAAAAGGCATCGACGTAATCGCGCAGCGGGGTAATGGTCTGCAGCGCGGCAACGTAATCACCCTTTGCTGTAAACTCCTTGACCTTGCCACCGACTTGCTGAAAAGCGGTATACAGGGAATCTTCGTACGGCCCTTCGAACAACTCCTTGTCGACCGGTTGGTCGACGCCATCCTTGATAATATTGGTCAGACGTTTGAAAGCGGCCGCCAGCGGCTCAAACTCGCCTTTTGCCTTGAGTTCATCGAGTGCCTTGACCCGCGCCATTGCATCATTTGGATCGACGAACGACGCTGAGAGTACAGCGTCGACCAGATCATGCGGCATATCCTGACTGGTGAGCATATTAAAGAAACGCAAACGGATAAATTCAAGAACTTCACTGCGGACTTCATCATACGGACGGGTCAGTTTCTCCCGCAACAGATTAAGACTGTTGTCGATCAATTCCGGCAGCGACAGATTGTAGCCACGCTCGAGAATAACATTGAGGATACCGATGGCACTGCGGCGCAGAGCATACGGATCAGCCGAACCGGTCGGAATCAGACCAACGCCGAAGCAACCACAGATCGTGTCGATCTTGTCGGCGATAGAGACGAAGGCCCCGATGTTGTCACTCGGCAGCTGCCCACCCGCCTCAACCGGCAGGTAATGTTCGAAGATGGCCACGGCAACGCGATCGTCCTCACCTTCGATCCTGGCATATTCGCGCCCCATCACCCCCTGCAGTTCGGGAAACTCGTAGACCATACCGGTCTCAAGATCACACTTGCAGAGCAGCGCGGCGCGATCGGTTTGAAGCTTGACTTCCGGATCGAGCTTGGCGGCCAGACCGGTAGCAAGCTCGCGAAAGCGCATTACTTTTTCATAGCTGGTACCGAGCTTGGCTTGATAAACCACGTTTTTCAGAGCGTCGAGTCGGGTCTCCAGCTTGACCTTCTGATCTTCATTCCAGAAGAACATGGCGTCAGACAGACGCGCTCGCAGAACGCGCTCATTCCCTTTGACCACCACCTCCGGATCGATCACCCGGGTATTGGATACCGTGACAAAGTGCGGCATCAACTCACCGGCGTCATTCTGCACTGTAAAGTAGCGCTGATGCTCCTTCATTGAGGTGATCAGCAGTTCGTTCGGCAGCTGCAGATATTCCTGCTCAAACGTGCCGACCAGCGGGGTCGGGTCTTCGACCAGACAGGTAACCTCTTCGAGCAGAGCGGCATCGGCATTCAGGGTGCCACCAACCGTCGCGGCAATCTTGAGAATACCTTCCTCGATCAACGCCTTGCGCTTCGCTGGATCTGCAAGGACATAATGCTGCTCACACTTGGCTTCGTAGTCGGCTGCATCACTGACTGCAAACTCTTCCGGCATCATGAAGCGATGGCCACGTGAGAGATTGCCACTCTCGATGGTTGCGTAGCTGAACGGCACAACTTCGCCACCATACAGCGCCGTAAACCAATGGATCGGCCGGGCGAAGCGAACCTCAAGGTCCATCCAGCGCATCGATTTGCGAAACGGAATATTGTCGATCAGCCGCGGCAGAATTTCCGGCAAGAGTTCGGCTGTTGGTCGCCCGATTTCTTCCTTATCGACGCTGACGTATTCACCCTTTTCGGTCTTGACGATCTTCAGCTCCGAGACTTCAACCCCTTGCCCGCGGGCAAAACCGGCGCCGGCTTTGGTCGGATTGCCGTCGGCATCAAAAGCGACTGCTTTGGCCGGACCCATCGCCTGAGTTTTCAGGTCAGGCTGCTGCTCGGCGAGATCGCTGACGGCAATCGCCAATCGCCTCGGTGTAGAAAAGGTCTTGATCGCGCCGAACTCGATGCGGGCTTTTTCCAGCTCTTTACGCAGCAACCGTTCCATATCTGCTGTCGCCTGCGGCTGGAAGCCGGCCGGAAGTTCCTCTGTACCAATTTCAAGAAAAAGTTCTTTGGACATGTAAGACTCCAAAAGTCAAAAAAGCGTTAGCGCTTTATTTTTTCAGTAAAGGAAAGCCGAGCTTCTCCCGCTGTGCAATATAGCCTTCAGCGCAGCTGCGGGACAGATTCCGGACCCGACCGATGTAATGCGCGCGTTCAGTGACCGAAATAGCGCCACGGGCATCGAGCAGGTTAAAGGCGTGTGAACTTTTGAGCACAAAATCGTAGGCCGGGAAGATCAACTCGATTTCAGCCAACCGCTTGGCCTCGGACTCATACATGTCAAACAGTTTGAACAGCATGTCGGTGTCGGCTTCCTCAAAATTGTACTTCGAGAACTCGACCTCGGTCTGATGGTGCACGTCACCGTACTTGATACCGTTGGTCCATTCGAGATCGTAGACATTATCGACCCCTTGCAGGTACATGGCGATCCGCTCGCAACCATAAGTAATCTCACCGGATACCGGCTTCAGGTCAATACCACCGGCCTGCTGAAAGTAGGTGAACTGGGTGATCTCCATACCATCGAGCCAGACCTCCCAGCCGAGCCCCCAGGCGCCAAGAGTCGGCGATTCCCAGTCATCTTCAACAAAGCGGATGTCGTGCCGCGAGGCTTCAATACCCAAATTCTTCAGCGACTCAAGATACAGTTCCTGGATATTGTGCGGATGCGGCTTGAGAATGACCTGGAACTGGTAATAGTGCTGCAGACGGTTCGGATTTTCACCGTAGCGACCATCGGTCGGACGACGCGATGGCTCGACATAGGCTACTTTCCACGGCTCGGGACCGAGAACACGGAGAAATGTGGCCGGATGAAAAGTTCCGGCGCCCTTCTCCATATCGTACGGCTGCTGAAGTATGCAACCTTGCTGGGCCCAGTAGTTTTGCAGTGAGAGAATCAACTCTTGAAAAGTCACGATACCTCCAGGTGAAACCGAAGCGACAGATGTCTCTTGCGGAGCATAAAAATTGTATGCAGAATACAGATTTTAAGAACCACGAATTTTAGCCCCATTGGGTCAAAACTGTCAAGGTTCAATGACCTGAAACTCAAGTGTTTAGCCGGACTTGACAGGGGTTTACGGAGACTTAATATTCTGCAGAAATTCAAGCGAACGCAGCGGTCGAGTCAACTGTGCCTGAATGGCCGATTGCAGTACCGAACTCCCTTCCCTGAGGGTCGTTTCACCGAGATTTATTTCGGCAAAAGCTGTAACCGGACTACGGAGAATTTTCGAGAGCGAACCAAGCGTCGCGCGGGAAACCAGCAATCCGGTGCCATCCGGATCACAATTGCGACAGAGACTGCCGCCACGGCGAGGGTCAAAGGCGACCGGGTCGGTTGTCAGATCGGCAAAACATTCTGAACAATGCAACAGGTGCGGCAAATAGCCGATATCATCGAGCAGGCGCAATTCAAACAACAGACGAGCAGCGGCTGAACCGCCAACTTCTGCAAGTCGACCAAGAAAAGCTTCGAGCAAGTTGTAAATCTGTGGATGACCCGGGTCGTCACCAACCATCTCTTCGACCAGCTCACAGCCGTACCCGGCCAGAGCAATCGCGTCGAGATCGTTGCGCAAACCGACGTGCAGATCAAGCAGATCAACTTCACGCAAGGTCAGAAGACCTCCGGAAGCGGATTCGCTCCAATGCATATGCACTTTGGCAAACGGTTCAAGTCCCGGACCGAACCGTTTGCGACTCTTGCGCGCGTTCCGGGCAAACCCCTTACAACGGCCATGTTCCGGAGTGAAAAATGTGACGATACGATCAGCTTCGCCGTAGTTGATATGACGCAGGATGATGGCGTCGGAGGAGTTGAGTTGCATGGGTTGGAGGATAGCTGATTTGGGGGGAAAGTTCTATGGGATGTTTGCATGAGTAGCTATGCAAACATATTATTCAGTAAAACTAGAAAGATGAAAAACAATCAACATCGTCGGGTCTCGGCCCGACAGCCGTGTTCATTTTCTTTGGTGAGCCGCAAAGAAAACGAACCAAAAGAAACGGCTCACTTGGCAGTGGGCACTTCTATTA
>CBDUUF010000174.1:0-4452 GCA_965370375.1 uncultured Desulfuromonadaceae bacterium | reverse complement strand
TTGGCGATTTGGTGTTTTTCTCCGGGCAAATTCCTCTGCAGGCAGACGGAACTTTATGTGCAGGTGATATTTTCGCCCAGACCAGGCAGGTTCTGCAGAATATGCAGGCGATGTTAACTGCGGCCGGACTCGATTTCACTCACGTGGTTAAAACGACAATATACCTGACTGATATGAAAGATTTTTCAGTGGTCAATGACCTTTACGGCAACTGTTTTATTGAGCCGTTTCCGGCACGCGCCTGTGTAGAGGTTGCGGGATTACCCAAAGGAGTTGATATTGAGATTGAGTGGATTGCGACTTGTAAGTGAATTGAATAATTTGATGTAAAACAGGGCGCACGTTTATCAACGTACGCCCTGCTTATTTTAACCAACGAAAAGAGTGAATAGACCCCATTCTCTCCGGGTTTAACTATGATCTGTCTATTTAATCAGACAGCTTTTTTTATTGCGCCACTACGGATGCAGCGGGTGCAGACCTTGATGTAGCGCGCAACACCGTTTGCGTCCAGAGCCCGAACCTTTTGCAGGTTGGGATTAAACACTTTGCGGGTTTTATTATGGGCATGACTGACATTGTTGCCAGACATCGGTTTTTTTCCACATACTTCACATTGCTTGGCCATTGGTATCCTCCTGTTGTGTCGAACGGCGATTTCTAACATGGTTGTTCTGGTATTGCAAGACTTTTTTGGCTGAAGAATATGATGTTTTACCATATTGACGTCAACAGCTATGTTTTGTTAGGTTTTGATTCCATTTTCATTCAGTGTCGTGCATTCTGACTCAATTATTATCATATAATTATGTAAGAAAGTCTGGTTGCATCTGTTGTTTACTTAAAGAGAGGTTGATCATGACTGAGGCTTGTTTTTATAAGCTGCAGAAACCTGAAAAGGCTCCGTTGTTATGTAGCATTGCGGAGCAGTTTATGGCAGACGGTAAACGTGTTTTGATCGTCGTTGATGATGAGAATCAAGGCGTTACTCTGGATCGATTTATGTGGAGCTGGAATAAAAATTCTTTTCTCCCACATGTTTATGATAATGGGGCGGTTGACTGTTTTCATGAGCCGATCGTGATTGCCAGTCATGAAGAGAACCAGAACGGCGCGCAGGTTTTGATTATGGGCCGTCCTTGTAGTGTCCCATTTATCAGTAGATTTGAAATAGCTGTCGATTTTGCTGAGCTTTACAATGACGACAAAGCCAATGCGTCACGCAAACGTTTTGCCGCTTATCGCGAAGCTGGATTTAAGCCGAGAATGTCCTGATTGTGAGTATATCGTTGTGACTAAAAATACCTTAACCAATTTCAGTGTAGTACTTGTTGCACCTCAGGGTGGGTTGAACATAGGCTCGGTGGTGCGCGCGATGGCTAATTTCGGTTTTTCCGATCTTCGGTTGGTTGCGCCGGAGGTTGATCATCTTGGTAAAGATGCGCGTCTGATGGCTGTCAAAGCGGCTTCAATCCTCGAAGAAGCTATTGTATATCCGGATATTGCTTCAGCTCTGGCTGATTGTCACCTGGCATTCGGCACGACCCGGCGTTTTGGTAAATACAGAGAAGACTTTATCAACCCTCGCGACATATACGAAGTTGCCGCCCCATTTGTCAACCAAGGGCGAATTGCCTTGGTTTTTGGTCGGGAAGATCGAGGATTGCTGACTGAGGAGCTTGATCACTGCCAGCGTTTTGTGACCATACCGACCCGGGAGGAGCTGCCCTCGATGAATCTCGCACAGGCTGTATCCCTCTGTCTTTATGAGACGGCTGTCGGCAGTTCTGACCTGGTTCACGATCCCGGGCGCAAAAGACTGGCCTCTAGTGAAACGCTTGAATCAATGTACCAACATATGCGGCAAACATTGCTTGATATTGACTACCTCGATCCGAAAAACCCTGAACATATTATTCATGCTTTTAGACGAATATTTGGTCGTGCGCTGTTGAATGACAGGGAGGTTCGGATTTTGCGCGGTATGTTCAGTAGTATCGACTGGGCTGAAGCCGATCGGCGCAAGCGCTACGCAAAGGAAGATTCATGAGTGACACCATGCTGCGTCAGCAGCTTCTGGATAATGGTCTTGAACTGGTTTTTAACGATTTATCCAATCGTTACTACGGTAACTTTTATCAGGTTAAAATTGAGGTTGTCATCCGTATTTATTTATCAAATGAACTGCTGGTTGAATTTGGCTTTTCAGAGAAGGAACAGCTGCAGACAAAAAATAGATTTGGTGCTCTATTTGAAGACCGGCAAGAGTTAAAGCGGATGGGTGTTGCCGGTCCTGAAGTGTCAGCGGTCTGCAGGCAAATGATCCAGCAGTTTATCGACAGTTCGTTGCCATACATGTCTAAAGATCAATTCCCGGCACAATTACTTCGTAAGCGGTTGCTAGAGCGTCCGTCTCTACGGTCAATCAATGGCTGAGACGATTGACTTGACGATAGATTCTCTGACTTATGGTGGTCGGGGGGTTGGCCGCTATAATGGCAAGGCGGTCTTTGTTCCGTCGGTTCTGCCTGGCGAAGTTGTTCAATGCCGTATTATCAAGGATAAAAAGCGTTATTGTGAAGCCGAGCTGGTTTCGGTGGTCAAATCGTCTGCTGACCGCCGTGAGCCTCCTTGCCGGTTTTTTCCGGAATGCGGTGGCTGTCAGTGGCAGCATATTCCGTATCAAATACAGTTGCACTGGAAAGAGAAAATTTTTATCGACACGCTGGTTCGGGCAACCGGTTGTAAACCAGAGCTGATTCAATCGATTATCGCAGCGCCTGATGAATCTGGCTATCGTTGTCGGGCCCAGATTAAATGCCGAATGACCGAGCAGGGGCTGATCGCGGGGTTTTACCGGGCCGGTTCGCATCATATCGTCGATACGGACAAATGTTTGATTCTTGATCCATCAATACCGCCTCTGCTTGAGCTTTTTCGTGACGGCATGTCAACCTTTGCGCAGGCGGACAAAGTCAGGCAGATCGACTTCTGTGTCGATTCAGTCGATCAAGTCAGTCTGGTGGTGCATTTTACCGGTGCTGATGTTGCCGGGTTGCAGACTGCGTTACAGAAGCTGGTCGATACGGGTATTTCTTTGCACCTGCAGACCGGTCGCAATGGCTTAACAAAAACAATGTGTAAAGGCATTCCACAAACAATCACACCTGAAACCGATGCGGTCTTGCAACTCGGTTTTCCGCCCGGTGGTTTTACACAAATCAACCTAAAGCAGAATATGCGACTGGTTAAAGAGGTATTGCACGGTGCAATCAAGTCCGGACGAGAAAAGGTCCTGGACCTATATTGTGGCGTTGGTAATTTTTCCTTACCGCTGGCTCGAATTTGTGCCGAGGTGGTTGGGGTTGAAGAGTATGCGCCAGGAGTCAAAGCGGCAATTAATAACGCCCGAAATAGCAGCCTGGACAATGTCAGATTTATTGCCGGCCGCGCTGAACGAGTTATCGAGCAGCTCAGCAAAACGACACGGTTTGATACCGTCGTACTTGACCCGCCACGTAATGGTGCTGCGCAAGTAATCAAGGCGTTATTGCAGATGCAACCGGAGCGTATAGTTTACGTCTCTTGCGACCCGACCACCATGGCCCGGGATCTATCGGTTTTGTTGCAAAATGGTTATAGTATGCTGTCGGCCCGACCAGTGGATATGTTTCCACAGACTTGGCATATTGAAGGCATTGCCATCCTTTCGCGCAACGGTAGTTATTAGCGCCCGTAGGTTGCTTGCTCCAGCATACATAAATGGATGCTAAAGTGCTTGCATCCAGACATAGGCTTGTGTTATGAAGTAGATACTTTTCGTCAGCAGCACCGGGAAAGTGAGCAATTTGCTCACTTTTTTTGTTTTTCGGAGTTTGTTTTACATGACTGTAATCCACCAATCTTTAGTTGATGAGCTGTCGCAGCTGATTCAACCGATCCTCGATGATCTCGGATTTGAGCTGGTCGATCTCGATTGTCTGCGCGAAGGGAGCGATCTGTTTCTGCGCTTATTTGTCGACAAACCAGGCGGGGTAAATCTTGATGATTGTGCCTCTGTCAGTCGTGAGGTTGGTGCACTACTGGAAGTTGAAGATACCATCAAGGACGCGTACCGACTTGAGGTCTCTTCGCCCGGCATGGATCGGATTCTGAAGCGTCCGGCTGATTTTGAGCGTTTTGTTGGCGAGCGGGTTAAGGTGAAGACAAAAGTCTCCATAGACCCGGACGGTCGTGGTCATGCTCGCAAGACCTTCACTGGAGAGCTTGTCGGCTTTAAAGAGGGTCGTGTTTGTATTCGACAACTGGACAAGAAGGGTGGCGAGGTAGAAATTCCTCTCACCGATCTACTCCAGGCAAGACTGGACCCACAATTTTAGATAGATATTCACCTGATTAGCAGCCTGTCGGACTTTCCATGAACCGGCTGCAAATTCGATCGTTTGGCCCAGA
>CBDUUF010000173.1:0-4456 GCA_965370375.1 uncultured Desulfuromonadaceae bacterium | reverse complement strand
GCGTACGGTTCCGAGACTTTCGTCGAATTCACTATCAAAAAAGGTAGCGGCAATTGCCTGCTCCTCCATCAGCCCCCACCAGTTGCGCGGCAGGGTAACATCACCACTCTGGGTCAGACCGAGTTTGACATTGCTCCGCCGGTTTTCAACAATATTGTTCAGCTCGATCAAAGCTTTGTCGTTCGAACGGGTCACCACAAACAAACCGGTCTCATTGTCACGGATATCGTTATGATGGATATGTGCCGTACTGTTGCGTTCTTCGTAGCGCAGGCCGTTGGTATTATCATAAATCCGGTTGCCGCTCACCTCGATATTGACGGTCGAAAACCTGATGCCATCAACATTGTGCCGAAAGATCGAATTCTTCACCGTCGCCTTGCAGAAGTGCACCTGAATACCACTGTAGGCATACTCGGAAATCAGATACTCAACCTCACCTTTTTTGGCAAAATCGAGATAGAGATATTTCCAGTCCGCCTTCTGCGGCTGCGCCGCACCGCTGGTCAGAACGATCGGCGCATCCGGCGTCCCGACGGCGGTCAGACTCCCCTCGACCAGAATTTCAGCATCACCAATCTGATCGCCATCACGATCGATCCGGTCAAACACGATGCGGGTGCCGGGAGCAATGGTCAGGTGGCCGTCTTTCTTTACAATCACACTACCGCTGATCCGAACGGTTCCTGACCAGAACTGCGCATCAGTAATCACCGTGTCGGACAAATACGTGGTCGGCTGACCGGAGCCGAGGCAACCGGACAACAGCACTAGTGCTGACAGAACTGATAGAAAAGTATGACTGCGTCGAATCAACATTTGATGGACTCGCAAATTCTCCTGAAATGGCTAATGATAACCACCCGGCTGCGGAACATCCTCCGGCGAACCGACATCGATCGGACCGAAACGCTGCTCATATTTTTCAACATTATCCTGCAACGCCAGCATCAGTCGCTTGAGATGTTTCGGCGAGGTGATCACCCTGGACCGGACCTTGGCCCGGGGCGCCTGTGGCTGGACAAAAATAAAATCGAGGGTAAATTCAGCATCCGAATGATTAACCACCGCCAGGTTGGCATAAACCCCCTGGGCTACGTCCTCATCGACCTGAATCTCCAGTTTAACTTCTTTACTCGGTTTTTCGCTCATGTCAGTCCTTATCGTAATTAGTGACCATCCGTAAACAGTGGATGGGTGTAGTGTATGTTTCTAATTCAGGGTTATCGGTTCCACAGTTATTTGTAACTCGTCAAGCAGCTGATCCGCCTCGACCTGCAGGCCGTGATCGGCGCTCTCTTCATACATGCCGAACAATTCACCCGGCGCCGGCGAATCACCGTAAAACTGGCGGGCACCGATAAAGTACAGACCGGCCTGCGGCAGGCTCAATTCAAAGCGACCGTCTGCCGCCGTTGGTGCCGATAGTGCGGCCGGTCGCTTATGGCCAATGACCCGCTCGGTATAGGCGAACAGATGCAGACCGGCAACCGGTTGACCGGCAGTGTCAACAATCTCACCACGCAGCACCGGGCCATCCACAACAGCAAAGGTCTCACTCGCCCGCTCCGCCTTCACCTTGCGTACCGTTTCCAGCTGAATCTGCAAGGTCTGTCCGGAACGCAACAACAACGGGTTACCCGGGAAGATACCGAGGTAATCACCTTCGAGAACCGGCCCGACCCGACCGCCGGCCTGGCGTTTGCGCGCGGCAATAAAATAACTGGAAGCGGCCAGATCATCAAAGGCAAAAAATCCGTCAGCATCAGTCGGCATCGACAACCTGTACCCTTGGCCCTTCAGGGCGTCCGCAACCCCGTGATAGAGATAGACATAAGCCCCGGCCAATGGTTTACCGGCAAACAACACCCGGCCTTCGATCGCTCCGCTGTACGCATCGTCATACGCGCTGACCGTCGGCTCCGCAATAGTTACAGCCTGCAGACCAGCCCAAACTGTGGTCTTCGCTACAGCAACCGGATTTCGACCACAGAAAGCAAATAATTTTTGTTCAGGAGCTGAAGCAAACAGAGCGTACCGGCCGGCCGGCAATTCAATCCGATACGCGCCATCACTGTCGGTCGGTTCCGCAACCATAATTGGCTCGCGTGAAAAATCGAGATTCCGGTAAGCTTTGACCACAATACCGGCAACCGGTTCATCATCGTGGAGCACTCGTCCCTCAATCACACCGGCTATTGTCGGAGTAACCCAGAGCAGGACGAAAATGATGAGAAAAGAAAGTTTCAATGTTCACTCCGCGGACCAACGATCGGCACCGGCTGCTCCAGCCAGGGACGATATTCAACCTGGTCGAGCAAGTAGCTGTCCGGGCCGAACCCTTCATAGGTCACCCGCTCCTTGTCCTTGCGATCGAAAAAGATCGGCAGATTAGCGTCTGCCGCTGCCGCCTGCAAGTCAGCGGTCCCATCACCCCACCAGTTGCCGGTGACGTCGACTACATCCTTGAAGGTTGTCGGTGCCTGGGCCAGCATCGGGTTCTTGCTGTTGCGCGCGGCCGCCTCCTTCTGCATCAACGGCTTGGAGCCGGAACGCTTCTCCCAATCGGCACTCTGATAGATACCAAGCTTAACCGCGACCTTGTTGGCAACAAAATGATTCTCCCGGACCCGCGGGTACGATGAGTAATCACAATAGAGGGCGAGATCGTTGTCCTCTATCCGGTTACGTTCAATCACCGGGCTCGACTTGCGATAGTTGTAAATCGCGGTACCATTTTTACGAAACAGGTTGTGCTGCACCAATGGCGAACCATACTGATCATTGCGTAGCGCCATGGTGTTGCCGACAAACCTGTTATCTTCGACCGCCGGATAAGCGAACGAAAAATTAATCAGTGCGGTATCATTCTGTTCAAAACTGTTGCCCTTGATCAATGGGGTATTCTTGGTCTGATTACAATAGATAGCGATTTTGTTGCCTTTAAAAACATTATCTGCGATACGATCATTGTACGGTTGCAGCAGCGCTATACCCTGCTCATTATTTTCAAACCGGTTGCCGGTAATTACCCCGCGACTGTTGTGTGAAGCAATCACGGCGGTTTTCTTCTGGCCAATAAACCGGTTATTACGAATAGTAGCGACCGATTTCATTTCATTATCCACCGCAATATCATTCTGTTCAAACAGGTTATCTTCTATCAGCACCGGTGATTCCCGGAGCAGCTTAATCGCCGTACCACAGGCAGTGAACTGTGAATGCCTGACACTGAAACGGGTAGCAATGCTGCTGATCGCCGACTCGGCCTTGGCAAACACCGCATATTCAATAACGCTCTTCTGTTTTGCTTCGAGAAAACTGATGCCCTTCCAGTTGGGCGGAGAAAGAAATTTAACCGGCTTACCCTGTGTACCGTTGATCAACAATTTGCCGCTGATATTCAAACCGACATCAGGCGCTGTAATGCGGACTATGGTACCGGGCATAATTTGCAATTCACTACCGGCTGGCACCGAAAATGAAGTAGACAACGTAATATCACCCTGCCAGACCGTCTTTCCGGTCAGAACTTTAGTCTCAGCCCGAACCACGCCCGGCAAGGACAAACTGATCAGAAGCAGCAGTATAAAATTAATTTTTCTGCAGTTGAACATGGATCACGATCTCCAATGTTTGTGTTCCGGACTTAAATTGCACGGCGTGCGCCGGATCATCCTGATAGCGACCATATTTTTCACCGATTGCCGCCGGTCCGCCAAAATTTTCTCGGGCCAGAATATGCCAGGTTCCGCCTTCTGGCAGAGACAATTCAAACCGGCCATCACTCTTGGTCGCCAATGAAAAATAATCCGGCATTCCGGTCATCTCGGAGTTACGATAAGCAAAGACATGCAGACCGGCTACCGGCTGCCCGGCAGCATCGAGCACCTGACCTTTGACACCTTCAAACGGCAATCCTTCCCCAGCCTCCAGCATCGACAGACGTGACACGGTCTCAAGATCTATATATTGAGTCTCGCCCTTCTCGATCCGAACCGGATTACCATAATAATAATTAAAATAATCGCCAATTGCGATCGGGCCATACTGCCCGCCCTTGGCCCGCTTGCGCGCCAGCAGAAAGTATTCGCCCGGCGGCAGACGCAAGCGGAAATTACCGTCGGCGACCGGTTGAATAAAGTAGGCTGGCCCCTTGAAACCTTTTTTTGCATCCTTGTAGACGTACAAATATGACTTTTCCAACGGCTCACCCTGAAAAGATACCTTACCTTTCAAGCCTGAACGCGGGCCGGATTGTGCAGCAACCGTCTCCGGGATCCGGATCAAATTAAAACCAACATGCGTCCGACGACCGGCAACCACCTGGATCGGGCTGCCGCTGTAGTAGCAGAAATACCGACCCGGCTGCGGAGTGTCGGCATAATCCCGCGCCGTCATGACATAACGCCCCGGCGGCAAATCGAGTTGATAGGTGCCATCGGTCGCAGTCGGT
>CBDUUF010000172.1:0-4464 GCA_965370375.1 uncultured Desulfuromonadaceae bacterium | reverse complement strand
TGGTGCAACCTCTGGTGCAACCTCTGGTGCAACCTCTGGTGCAACCTCTGGTGCAACCTCTGGTGCAACCTCTGGTGCAGTGTGCGTGCTCTCCAGTTGTTGTCGGAACGTTTTTACGACTGTCTCGTCATAGTTGTCTGCCATGGCTTGTGGGTCGAGGACAAGAATGACGTTATTGTCGAGGATGTAACAACCGTTGATCAGGCCATCCGGATCGGCCAGCGGGAAGTTTCGGCGTTCAATGGATTCTAAAGTACGTTCACCGAGCAGACGATCTAACAGGATCAGGCTTTCAAATCCACCAGCTTTGATGTGTAGCAATTTTGCTTCAGCCGGTATTGTTTCCCGATCATGAAAGTAAGGTGCAAAATCGAGAACCGGATGAATTTTCTCACCACTGCGTTGCATGCCGATAACCAGCGGCGTGTTGCCTGGAAACAGGGTAAGGTTGTTGATGTCTTGTTCATTTTTGATGATACTTTTGGCAAACGCATAGCGGCTACCCGCCATTTCAAATTCAACCACTTGTCCGGGGCAGAGGCGATTAGCGCCGGGCTTCGAGGTTGTTGGCGGTGGAGTCAGTTGTTTACTGGTAAGTAGCTCAGCCGGGTTGATCAATGGAATCAGCAGGTCGCCGACCTCGATCGTACGGTCCAGGCCGGGGCGCGACATTCGGGCTGGTGTTTTTAGGCTCCGGGATGCTTCCACCGCTTTTGGTTGGTTGTCGGCATCGATCAACAGGCCGTAATCACCCTTTGCCGTGTCACAGATAATAATGTCTGATTCTTGTGCTGCTAATTCAAGGCCTGAACCAGGTGCGATGATTGGCACCAGACTGTTGTCTCGCAGGGTGACACCGTACAAAAAGTCAGGCTGCCCAAAGAGCGGCGTGACGCTGTCTGTGGTGGCGAGTTTACTGAATTCACGCGCCGGTGCTGCCAGAAGATGCGTTGCGCAACGAAATGTGACCAGACTGCGGGCAGTCATTGGCGGGAAGTTTTTGAAACTCCTGTTTACCTCTGCTGAGAATTCACCTTGGAGAAGGTTCTGGAAAAGTTGTTTGAGGTCAAGCAGAGGGAAAATCTTTTGGTCGATCTGAACATGCTCCCGGTAGAGCGAAGTCACCAGATAGTCTGGAAATGGTCGTATTTGCTTGTTGTCGACTTTTAACGGTTGTGGTGTGCCGTTGATGACAAAGCCACCAAAATTCTGTTCCTTGTCTATCCAGAGTGTCGTCTGATTGGCATTTTTGTCCTCATCAGGAAGTCCACAACAGACGGAGAGGTGGGCCAGGGCGACGGTTTGACTGTCGGTTCTGATCAGCCCGGCGACGTAGTCAGGGCTGAATGGTGGAAGGAACAGCGAGGGCGCTTCCTGGATCTCGGTGATCGCGGAAGCGTATGCGGCGACAGGGTATCCCTGTAGTTGAAACAGGATTAGTTTACGCATCGATCGTTCAGCCGTCTGTTTATTAGTGATTGATGTTCAATCTGTTCAATTAAGTACCAAGATAGCAGGTTGATGCCGTGATCGCGATTATTTTTTCTATTCTACATCGACATAACGAAGACCTTCCGGTCGCCAGGCGGGTGAGATGACCCTGGCATTTTTCTGGTGGTCGAGACTGCTGCCGTAGGTGACGGAGAAACTGCCAAAACGCTCATTGACGGTGTCGACCGCTTCGGTCAACTGTTCGTATTTGCGTACTTCGGGGAAAAGGTGGTATTGGCTGCCGCGTTGGCGCAGGTTGCTGAGGCGGACGCCGAGCAGGCGAATCGGTTGTTCGAGGGCGAGCCGGTCGAGGATTGCAACGGCTGCATGGTAGATTTCATGACTCTGGCTGAGGTGATCGTTGCCGGTCTCCTGTCTGCTGAAGGTTGTAAAATCGCTGTAGCGGATGGTCAGGGTGACAGTGCGACCGGCGACATCGTAACGCCGGGCACGGTGACCGACCATCTCGGCCAGGCGGAGTAACCAGCGGCAGATAGCGTCGCGGCTGTCGATATCGTGCGGCAGGGTGGTGCTGTGGCCGACCGTCTTGACTGTTTCGTCGCCACTGGAAGGGGTGACGGGACTGTTATCGATACCGAGCCCCATACGTTGTAGCCGCTCACCGATGATGCCGAAGCGCTTTTTCAGGGTTTTGACCGGAAATCGGCCGAGTTGACCGCAACTGGTAATGCCGAGCAGGTTGAGTTGCTGTTGCGTGCGTGAACCGATGCCGCACAATTCTTCGATCGGCAGGTTTTCCAGGGTTTCGCCAATCCGGTCAGGCGCGATGACGGTCAGTCCGTCCGGTTTCTGCATGTCGGAGGCGAGCTTGGCCAGTAGCTTGTTCGGAGCGATGCCGACCGAGCAGGTCAGACCGTATTTCTGGAAGATATCAGCTTTTATCAGCATCGATATCCTTATGGCTGATCCGAATATTTTCAGGCTGCCACTGACATCGAGAAATGCTTCATCAATGGAGAATACCTCGACCGACGGAGTGTAATTGCGGAAAATATTGATAATACCGGTCGAGGTGTCGGTGTACTTGCGGTTGTTGCCGACCACCTGGATGAGTTGCGGACAGAGCTGTTTCGCCTCGTAGACGGTCATGCCGGTTTTCACCCCGAAGGCACGGGCTTCGTAGGAGCTGGTGGTGATGATCGTCCGGGCTCCGGAGCCGGTTATCGCAATCGGTTTGCCGCGTAAGGCCGGGTCAGACTGTTGCTCTACCGCCGCAAAGAAGGCGTTCATGTCGATATGTAAAATGGTGCGGACGCTCATTGTCCCGGCTCAATTCCGGCCAGATTCCAGACCTGCCGGTCGGTGTCGTAGATCAATTCAAACAGGTCCTGACCGTCACTGACGGCAAAGTGGAGCATTTTTGTGTCGCCCGACTGTTCCTGCCAGTGGTAGGTGATTTCGGTTACGCTGTATTTTTTGCGCTGCCAGTCGAACCAGACCGGACGGATTGCTCGACCCGATTCGAAAATGGCCCCGACCCGTATGTCTGCATTGAGTTGTTGCATTGAATTCCAGTAAAGAAGGTTTTTTGGTTGTTACTTCAGCATGTCGGTGTTTGCATGTGGGCTACAGCCATTGCCTGCGTCCAACGTTGTCACTTAACTTCCCGCAAGCAACAGCTGTAGCCCACATGCTGTGCAGTTGGTAAGGTAATTGAATAGTTTAAGATTATCGTTACCATAGTTTTGATGGTCTCGTAAAAACCACTAAGATGGCTAAGTAAAAAGTTTTAGGGGCAGCCTCTTTTGTGACCGTTGGTTCAGTATTGCCGGATCAGGCTGACCACTTTGCCGATGATGTGGATGTCGCTGTCATTCGGACCGACAAAGATCGGTTGCATCTCCGGGTTTTCCGGTTGCAGGCGAATACGATCGTTTTCACGGAAGAAGCGTTTCAGGGTTGCTTCGTCACCGACCAGAGCGACGACAATGTCGCCGTTGTCGGCATCCGGCTGTGGTTTAATCAGAGCCAGGTCACCATCAAGGATAGCGGCACCGATCATCGAATCGCCCCGGACGCGCAGAAAGAAGGTGCCGCCTCTAGCGTCTTCAAGGTCGATGTTAACTTCTCCCTGAATGTCTTCGATAGCTGGTTGCAAGGCACCGGCCCGAACCGTGCCGACGATCGGCAGTTTGCCGGTCACAGGCCTGCTCGTGACGCGTAGACCTCGTGATGATCCGTTCTGTTTGCTGATGACGCTTTTTTTTTCCAACGCGCGCAGGTGTTTGAGTACACCGAGAGTGCCAGTGATGTTCAAGGCGGCGGCAATCTCGCGCAAAGTCGGTGGATAGCCGTGTCGGTCAATATGCCGGTTGATGCAGTCGAGCACTTGTTGTTGACGATCTGTGAGAGGATTCATCGTTCTCTTTCTGATGGTTGTCAAATGGTAACCTATCATTTGCAGCTGATTTTTGTCAAGTGAGGTCGATGTCGCCTTGCAGATATGAAATGAACCGGTATAATTCCTATATAAGGTTGTTATTTCAAGGAGGTGCGGCGATGACAGACAAATGGGAAGAGCGGAAAAAGGCGCTGGAAAATCAGTATTTTTACAATCTGGAAAAGGAGTTGGTCGAAAAGATAAAAGAAGATACTCAGGAGAAACTGATCCGTAAGTATTGTCGTGGTCGTTGCCCCAAGTGTGGAGATAAGATCGAACAGCTTGAGTTTCGCGGGGTGCCGATGGATCAATGCCCGGGTTGTAAAGGTATCTGGCTTGGTCCCAACGATCTTCAGTTGCTGTCCGAAAAAGATCACCGGACCTGGTTCGACAAGTGGTTCCATGCCGAAGAGGGGAGT
The DNA here is from genome assembly GCA_965370375.1 of uncultured Desulfuromonadaceae bacterium. Lineage (GTDB taxonomy): Bacteria > Desulfobacterota > Desulfuromonadia > Desulfuromonadales > UBA2294 > Kmv16. Next base: position 153 of record CBDUUF010000172.1, on the reverse strand, counting down.
TGAACTATCGTCTGTAGTGACATTTTATAAGTATTAAAAACATAAAAGCCCGCTCAATTTGAGCGGGCTTTTATGTTTTTACGGGTGTCCGTAATTAACGCAGGTTATAGAAGACCTCGCGGCCGCCGAAGATGGCGATATCATCGAGCTCAT